>NZ_JBRAKS010000029.1:0-18213 GCF_052745115.1 Candidatus Jordarchaeum sp. | reverse complement strand
ATTTTCAAAATATAATCAAATTTTTTTGAAAAAGTAAAATTGTGCAACAGAGCATATATCTAAAAATATTTTTATATCTGGTTCATTGAAAGTAAAATGCTCTTAGTATTTTTGGGTGAGTCATTATGGATGTTAAGTTTGGTTTCTCAATTCCGGTTCCTACTTACAGGTTGGAGTTAGCGATTGAAGGTGCTAAAAAGGCGGAGCAGTGTGGTTTTGAAAGTTTATGGTATGCGGACCACCTTACAACCATTCCGCCGGAAGGCAGAGTTTATGATGCTTTCGTGTTTTTAACCACCATGGCTTTGAATACGACTAGTCTTACTCTTTGTACTGGTGTTTCTGATCCTCATCGTAGGCACCCGGCGGTTATGGCTCATATTCTGGCAACTCTAGATATGGTTTCTAATGGTAGAGCTATGCTGGGTATTGGTGCGGGTGAGGCCATGAATCTTAAAATGTTCAATATTGATGCCCAGAAACCGGTTTCAAAATTAAGGGAGTTTATCGAGGTGATGCGACTTCTCTGGAAGGAGGACAGAGTGAACTACGACGGTGAATTCTTCAAAATGAAGGATGCCCTTCTGCAGCTCAAACCAGTTCAGCAAACAATCCCGATTTACATTGCGGCAAATGGACCGGTTTCTAGAAGGCTTACCGGCGAGATGGCTGAGGGATGGTTTCCATTCTATGAGAGCCCCAATCTGATTGCCAAACATATAAAAGATGTGGAGGAAGGTGCCAAGAAAGCGGGGAGAAGCATAGACCAGATTGACACCTGTTATAATTGCATGACTGCTATAGCTGATGACTTTGAAACCGCCTACAAGAGAGTAGAATTCATGAAAGGTGGACATCTCCTCTTCCCGGACAAGCTAAAGGAAGAGTATAATATCGATGTTCCGAAAGATTTGGCTATTCAGAAGATAACCCCGTCGAACGAGGATCTCATGAAGCTGTTTCAATATCTGGGCAAGGTGCCAGACCGCATATTACAGGATTTCAACATTATAGGCACAGTAGACCAAGTTATGGATCAGATAGAAGCCTTCTTCAAAGCAGGAATAAAACACCTGGCTCTGCTCAACCGGGGGCCTGATCCCAACAAAGTATTCGAAATTTATCGGGATAAGATAATTCCATATTTCAAAGAACTATGACATTTACATTCAGTAATACTGAAGTTAAATTAAGCATGAGTAGACCTATTGAAGTGTTTTAGGCTATAAATTTATAAATAGAAACCGTCGTATTTTGATAAATACTACTAGGGTGTATGTATGCCTCCAGTTCCACAGTTTGGTGCTCACTTGCCTAATGCTCCACTCTCTGACATTTATGATGCCGTTTCCTACGCTAATAATAATGGTTTTGATAGTGTGTGGGTGGGGGATCATCTTTTAGGAACCGGGATCAAAGTTTGGGATGCATTGGAGCCCTTTCCAACGCTAGCCGCAATAGGCTCTCGGACTAAATTAAAATTGGGAATAAGTGTGGTTGATACCGCCCGGAGACATCCTGCAGTATTGGCCCAGAATATAGTTACGGTAGACCATATTTCAAATGGAAGGTTGATTTTAGGAATTGGAGCAGGTGAGGCACCTTCTATTAAACCTTTTGGAATTAAATGGGATAAACCAGTTAGCTTAATGGAAGAAACGATTAAAATCGTTAAGAAATTTTTCTCGGGCGGCACAATCGATTATGAAGGCGAATTTTACAAGCTGAAAAATGCTTTTCTGCTGCCCTTGCCATTCCAGCAACCACATCCCCCATTCTGGATTGCCGCCAACTCGCCAAGAACAAGAAAGATTACCGCAGAATTAGGTGACGGATGGTTGCCTCAAGGACTCACTCCAGAAGAGTACAAAAAATTTTGGGAAGAGATAAAGAAACACGCCACAAAAGTAGGCAGAGACCCTGAAAAAATTGTAAGAGCAAACACTATATACACTTATATCTCAAAGGTTGAAGAGGAGGGACCGAACCCCATAGAATTTCCAGCAAAATTACTCTCAACCTTTTGGCCTGAAACCCTTAAAAAAGTGGGATTAGGGGTTCCAGAAGAGTTTGGACTAGGCAAATTCACCTACAGTCCCGAGTCAATAAAGAAAGTTATTGAGTTCGCTAAAAAAATTCCCTTTGAAACCGTTGAGGAACACTTCATTTACGGGACACCAGATAAATGCATTGAGAGAATCGACAATCTCTACAAGGCGGGTAACTATTACTTTGTGTGCATACTACTGGTTCCCACAAAACATAGAAAGAATCAATACGAACTATGGGGTAAAAAGATAATTCCCTATTTCAAAGAGCAATATGAATAAATCTTGGCTTAATGTAAATATTTTAACAATAGTATTAGAAAATTTAAATGCTAATTTTCTTATTTTTATAGAGTGGATTAGACTCGGGAATTAATATCATATAAATATTAAAAACCATAAGCTTACAAAACTATTAAATACATAAATAGAACTATTTATTACAAAATTTGGAGGAGTAAGAATTGGCTAAAGAAATGGATTTGGAAGCTAGTGCTCAGATTATTTCTTTAGCTTCTAAATACATTATTATTAGTGTTGTAGCGGTGGCTTTTGGGGCGGTGTCAATAGTCTATTCGGTTCTAGCTTATTGGGTTTATGGAAGCTTTGTGGTCTCATTTTCGATAATATTGGGATTCTTTATAGGTTTAGCTTTTATTGTCATAGGATTATTTCTAACTTTTTGGGGACTTGTATGGATGCGTAGCGAAGGGAAAAGGTTGGAAAAAAAGCTTGCCCAGAAATAAAAATGGGTAAAATGGGGTGAATTATTAATGTCTGCAAAAGAGAAAAAAACCGGAAAAAAAAGTAAAAAAGTGGGGGAAGTGAAAGAACGAGTTAAACGAGCAATTAAGCCAAGCTACAAAGACATAATAGAAGAGGTATACACCACAATTAATTGGTATGCTACACGTTTCATACTTTTTTCAATTGTAGGAATGGTTGTTGGATTTATTGCCTTAGTCTATGGCATTTTAGTCATGTACTTCATAAATCCACTAGAATTATTATTAAACTTGAATCTTTTCGCGCTTCAGGACGTTTCTGTCTTTTTAGCAGTATTCATCGGCTTCGGTTCTATCGTGGTCTCAATTATTCTTTTGGCATGGGGATTATTCTGGAGGAAGAAGGTCGATAATCGGAGCATATTTTAAACCATTGGCTATAATTTTATTTTTTGGATTTTATTAGAAGGTATACCAAAATTCATTTTTATATTCTAGAATCCAAACTTTTAAGTTGAATACATATTATTGTTAAGACTATCTGAGACTTAAATTAAGTTAAACAACTATTTAAAAAATAGTTTATAATCTATTTTTTAGTCGAAGAACATGGTGATCTAGTATGACTATTACGGATGAAGTTAAGAAATTAGCACTTGAAATGAATGCTGATCTTGTTGGAATCTGCTCAGCGGAAAAAATGGTTGAAGGCAGAGGAAACCTCTTCAAGATAATGTCGGACGCAAGAGCACTAGTGGTCATTGCATTAGAGCACTTCGAACCGGTCTTGGATTCGGAAAATCTTCAGATTATACAATATAATGTGCACCAGCTTTATCACGAAATTGATAGGATACTTTACGGTTTATCCAAATTTTTAAAAAGGAAAGGATTTAAGGCGGTTTCCATACCAGCCTATCTTCCCGTGGATATGGATGAGGGTTCAGGATTGATAGGAGAAGTCTCTCTAAGACACGCGGCTCAGTGCGCGGGATTGGGGGAGATAGGACTGAATAGACTATTAATTACACCGGAATATGGTCCCAGAGTGAGAATTGGAGCCCTTATAACTAATGCGAATCTAATACCAGATGAACCGTTTAATGAAAAGTTGTGTATGAGGGAGGATTGTGCAATCTGTGTTGAAGACTGTCCTATGGGAGCTATTTCTATGAAGGGTGAAGTAGAGGTGTTTAAATGCGCACCAAACATTCTCAAATACTTCATTCCAGGAGTAGTATCTGCTATAGATGGGCTTGTGGAAAAGAATGCTGGTGGGAAAGAAATTCAGGAATTTGCACGAAGCACCGAATTCTGGAAAATATTACAAGTGTTAACATCGGGAATGCTGTATAACTGCTTTAAGTGTATGACCAGTTGTCCGATAGGCAAATCAAAGAAGTAGTTTCAAACTTTTCCAATTCTATTTGCTGAAAAATCTTTAAAGTATATAAAAATCGTTGAGATTATTCTGAATGGGGATTAATCGATATTGAAAAATTTTTTAACCGCCTCTATAAATCCTTCGCCAAAGGATTTTTCCGTTACGTAGTCTGCCACATTCTTAAGCACTTGGGGAGCGTTATTTAAAGCTATTCCGTATCCTACTTCCTGAAGTAGCTCAATGTCGTTTTGTCCATCACCTATTCCAAGTACGTCCTCTGATTTGTAACCTAGTTTTTCAACAGCCTTCCTTACACCGATAGCCTTGTGAACCTGAGGATCACAAAGATGAAGCGCGTATCCGGAATCCAGAACATTGATTTCTACATTGTTTTCTTTCATTGTTTTTACCAGGTTTTCTCGGTCAATTGTTCTTCTAATGGCAATATCCGTAAATCTGTAAAATTGGTCGCCAACCTCCATGATTCTGTCTCCAAATGTTTCTTTTAGAACTTTCAGCGCCTTGAGGGGTTGCTCCTTTGAACCTAGTATGATCGGTTTATCCCAGCCCAGTTTCATAACCACTCCTCCGTTCTCAGCGATTATCGGACCACTTATTCCCAAATAAAACTCCAGAGTCAGTAAGGAGCACATTATATTCCCCGAACAGAAAACGACGTGAATTCCCTGATCCTCCAGTTTTCTTATAGCTTCCACCGCCGGAAGGTGTAGTCTATTCTGGGGAGAAGTCAGAGTACCGTCAACATCCGTAACCAATACCTGAAATTTCGGATTAAATGGCAAATCTTATCCTTCCAGTTCCTTAAAATAATTTTAATTTTGACTATTGCAACTATAAAAAACCGCCATATAAATTGAATGCAAAAGTTACATATCCAAAAACAGTTTATCCTATTTTTTGCGTTTTTCAAAAAATTAATCAATTAGAATATTAATAGCTATAGACAACAAATTGAAATTAGTAGTATAAAAAGTCGTGTGAGTTCCCTGACAGTTTTTCCATTATTTTGTTTGCTAAAGTTTCCAAAAAAAGAGAAAATTATTATTTAGAGATTTGGAATGAGCATTTATCGCCCCCAGCGCTTTTTAGAGAGTTTATTTTAATTATTACTTCTTTTCCTAATTTTTCTTCGATAACTGTTTCTATTAGACTCTCTGTGTATGTGCAGTAGAACTTGTTTGATATATCAAATCCCATTTTTTCAAAGGGGCAAACAGAAATGTCTATTTCAATGTTTTCAGGGGACTCCCTTAGCATTACACCATCATTTCCCGTAACTGGAGCTATAACATCATATACGATAATTTTTGCAAATTCTCCAAGAGTGTAATTTGAAATTTCTTGTTCATTCTTTATCCTTTCAGCTGCTCTTTTTCCCAAATCCTTACCAACTAGACGAAATACCGCTCTAATCGTGCCAGCACCCATGGTCTCTTCAAGGCGAGCAATCACATTTTTAAAAACATTGCCTGAAAATTTATAAATACGCTCTGCTTCCATCTAAAGTCATCTCACAACCTTTTTAGCATTGTCTTAGGCCTGAATAGGGACAATGGGGGGAGTAATTGCTTTAAAATAAAAATATTTTGTTTAGAAAATAAACAGGCAAAAAAGCGTTCTATAAAAAAATGAACCACCTCCAGTTTTAATAAGAATTACCTAACAAAAATAAAAAGGCTTCAATGTTTATTATAGTTAAGTAAAGATAGGTAGAGAAGTAGAAATAAAAGGAGAGTTTGGAAGGAGTACTATAAAAATAAAATTTGTTCATAAATTATAAGAAAATTTTGAGGAAAACAAAATGTTTAATGAAGAAACCTGTGAACGTTGTGGCACTTGTCTCTCACGGTGTCCTTTCTTACAATTACCTTTAGAAAAAGCTAAAGAAGAAATTTCCAGAATGATCGAAACAAGAACTTCCGAGGAAATACTCAGAAACTGTGCTGGCTGCTCATACTGCAACACTATTTGCCCTACACGGTCGGAACCTGCTGGGCTCAGAAAAGAAATTAGGTTGAAAAAAAACCGTGAGGAAGGTGTGGGAAGCCTACTATTAATAACCGAGGAAGTTCCTCTGAACTTGATGTCTATCGGATTTGAATTGGAAATCGAGAAGAAAAGAGAGAACCTAAAAAAATACATGAATCCACCTAAAAGCAAAGAAATGTTCTATATAGGTTGCAGCCTCTCATACATTTATACGGACTTGGTCAAAACAAAATTGTTAGAGGACTTGCCTTTACTAGGGGGGATGAAGTATTGCTGCGGAGGATATGTAAACAGTCTTTTTGGCCAAGAGGAAGCAAAGATAAAAGGCAAAAAATTGCTGAAAGAATTTAATAAATTAGGTGTGGAAAAAATCATCTCATTCTGTCCCGGCTGCGACCGCATAACAAGAGGATTATATCCCGAAATCATTGAAGACTACAATATTGAGAGTCAAAGCATCATCGAATATCTCGTTGAGAAATACCATAGGGGTGAACTAGAGTTCACAAACAAAATTGACAAGAGAATAACTTTTCATGATCCGTGTCCATGGCGAAGCTTGGATCGAAAAATTTACGAGAGTCCAAGAGAGCTTCTGGAGATTATGGGAGCTGAAGTGGTGGAGATGAGTCATAATCGGGAAAAATCACTTTGCTGCGGTGCCCCTGTTTCTTTCAGAAATAGAGCATTAGCAGAGAAAATAGCAAATATGAGAGTATCTGAAGCTGAAGAGGTGGGAGCAGAAGCATTAGCCTTCATTTGTACGGGTTGTGTCTTCGCATTATCAAAGAGTGCCGTTGAAAAGAATATTGAAGCATACTACATCACAGAACTCGCTCAGAAGGCTATTGGAGAAAAACCACCTCATCGAATTGTGGAAGTAACAAACCAGGCAATGGAACTTATGGCTAGAAAAATTGTGGAAAATACTAGCTTATTAAAGGATAAATATATTATCAAAAATGGGGTGGTTCAGAAACTTTGATTTCTAATAATTATTTATGCTGAAAAATTATTGTTACATAAAATTTAAATCTAGCATTAAAAACATACTATTTGTGTTTATAAATACTTGCAATTTTTAATTTGGGGTATGAAAAAATGAGAGATGTTGCAATAATAGGAATGGGGCACACCAAATTTGGAAAAGCAGACAAAACACAACTTGAGCTCTTTGCGGAAGCTGGACAAGAGGCAATAGAAGACGCAAATGTTGAAAGAAAAGATATTGAAGCTTTGTTTATGGGTTCAGTCCTCCCCATGTTTGAAGAGGGACAAATGATGACAGCAGTATATGCAACCTCCGAGCTTGGATTAGGACATATACCCTCATCAAGATTCGAAGGAGCGTGTGCATCAGCAACCGTAGCTATAAGAGACGCTTACATGTGGGTTGCTTCAGGACAATTTGATATGGTAATAGCAGGGGGAACCGAGAGAGCAATGATAATGGGAACCCCGTTTGCCACCAGAACCTTTGCTATGGGAGGGCACGCAACTACAGAAGGCCCTGCAGGGCTGACATTTCCCGGAGCCTTTGCAATGGCCGCAGTATTGTACTCTAGATTCTATGAGATACCGCTACAAAAATTGAGAGAAAAAATGGCACATGTAGCAGTGAAAAATCATAAACATGGGGCACTCAACCCCTTAGCGCAATGGTATAAAAAATACGGAGACCTAACAGTAGAAAAAGTACTAAGCTCACCAGTGATAGCTGATCCATTAACGCTGTTGGATTGTTGTCCCTTCTCGGATGGGGCAGCCGCGCTTATAATATGTGCAGGTGATATTGCTAGAAAGTATACGGATGAACCCGTATATATTTTAGGTACTGGACAGGGTACCGGTGGACCTCTAGCAAGACTAGAAGATTTTACCAAGCCGCCTTCCAGAATTTATTCTGCGAGGATGGCTTTCAAGAATGCGGGTCTTACTACTAAGGACATTGATATTCTTGAGCTTCACGACTGCTTTACACCAGCGGAACTGATTGCACTCGAGGCTATGGGCTTCTTTGGGGAAGGTGAAGCAGCGGACGCAACCGTAGACGGTCAGACCGAAATAGGTGGAAAGATCCCCACTAATATGTCTGGTGGGCTAATTGGCAGGGGTCATCCTATAGGGGCAACTGGAGCTTCTCAGGTTTACATGGTTATTCAGCAGATGAAGGGTGCTGCACCTAAAGGAAATCAATTGGATCCGGTTCCAGAGATCGGGATGACCGATACTCTGGGAGGAGACTTTGGAACACTATGTCACATAATTCTTGGAAGGTCTAAGAGGTGAGTGATGAACATGGTGGGAAGAGAACCTGCTGAAATGGAGAAGGACATCAAGAGCCGCTATGTTTTAACCTCTAAGGATTACGAGGAAGCATTGAAACAAGGGAAATTAATAGGACTTAAATGCAAGGACTGCGGGTCGGTAACATGTCCGCCGATGATTGTTTGTCAAAGGTGTAGTAGCATTAATGTTGTGCCAACGGAGCTTAGTGGCAAAGGAGAGCTTATGACATATACGGTGATAAGAATTCCACCAGAGGGCTATGAGGCACCGTACATTGTCTGTCTGGCTAAGACTGATGAAGGTCCTTGGATTGTTGGTAGGCTAGATTATGATGTTGAAAAAATGTCTGAGGAGGTTCTTGGAAGGAGTGTGAAGATCAAAGGTGTTTTTGCTTATTCTGATAAGTATAGTGGCGGAGAACATGTATGTCCCGTTTTTAGTATTTTATAGTATTATTAAAAAGACAGCAAACAACTATTAAAAATGAGAAAGTGGCTAAAAAGCCAAACTCCTATTTTTTCCATTTTTAGGATAATGTGTTCTGAAAAGTATTTTTCGCATCGAAAATTTTTAAAAATGGATTTTTAGAATTGGTTATTTTATTGAATGCAATATATTTTCTGTGTTTGTTATATAGCCTACTACATAGTCAATGCATGCGAGTGCTGCTTGATGTCTTTGGGGATTTGTCCCTATGACGCTGTCCTTGGGAATTATAACTCTGTAGTCTTTTGCTCTTGCTTCAAATGCGGTGGCTAGTACACAGACATCGGTGAAGGCTCCTGTTAGGATGAGATTTTCAATTTTTAGTCCTCTGAGCAAGATTTCGAGATCTGTGCCCATAAATGCGCTGTATCTTCTCTTGTTTGTTACAATGTATTCTTCTTTTTGGGGTTTCAAATCTTCAATAATTTCGGCGCCTGGAGATCCTTCAATACAGTGTTCCTCCTCAAAGTCCAATTCTATCCCAAAATCTACTCCCGAAGCTCTATGCATTTCTTTAGTGTAAATTACTGGTATTTTACGCTTTCTCGCTTGATGGACTATTTTTCGAATGTTTGGAATGACTTTTCTGATTTGGTCCCATCTTTCTGGTGGATTTTTTTCTTGGGATGCAAAGTCGTTTTGCATATCTATTACCAGAACAGCAGTGTTCCGGTTTAGATTTTTTAAATCGTATTCCTTCTTCATAATTTTTACCTCGAGTTAATGATTTTAACATTTTTCCAGGTATTATAATAATTTTAGGCTGACATTTTTTTCTCCCTTTTTGCGTCACGATAATTTTTTGAGCCGAAAATAATTTTAGTCTCCTGATATACAGAGAATGAAGAGATTTTGAGGAGTTTTTTGAGTTGAATGAAGTTATTTTTTATGGTGACGACGTTTTAGTTTATGATTTTCCGGAGCAAACCAAGATTTTTTATGCACCGAAACCCTTGCCTCCCTTGGAGGATGAGAAGGCTGCAATAAGGGAGGCTCTGAATAATCCTATAGGCTCTAAAAGACTGGAAGATTTGATTAGTGAGAAATCTAGAGTTGCCATTTGTTTTGACGATGTTAGTGTACCTTTGCCTCAGATGAAGAATGATGTGAGGGCTAAGGCTGCTGAGGTGGTTTTGGAAAAACTAGGGAAAATAGGGGTAAAAAGGGAGAATATTCTTTTTATTTGTGCCACTGGTTTGCATAGAAAGTGCAAGCCCAAAGAATTGGCTCACATTTTGGGAAAGAACGTTTATAGGGAGTACGCGGGCCGAGTCATAAATCACGATGCTGACGACAAGAAAAATCTCGTAGTTCTGGGAAAGACAAGAGAGGGATATGAGGTTGAGATTAACCGGTTTGCCGCAGAGGCGGATCTGATAATTTATTTGAATATAACCTTTGTTCCCATGAATGGCGGTTGGAAATCCATAATAGTTGGTCTGGGAAGCTACAAGGCCATAATTCCCAACCATTCGCCGGAAGCGCTTAGCGAGGGTTCATTGATGGATCCGCAGGCGTCTGGTTTACACAGAATTATTTGGGAGATGGGAAGAACTATAAAGAATAAGATCAGGGTCTTCACCATTGAAATGGTTTTGAACGACAATTTTTATAGTGGCTTATTTGAAAAATTGTGGCGACCATTAGGGGGGGTTTATCACGGTTTGCCCTTATGGAGAAAAATAGCCCTCTCCACAATTAGAAGAGTGCCGAATTTTCTCAAAGCCTATGTGAGAAACAGGTATAAGGCAAATTACAGAATGATCGGTGTTTATGCAGGGGACATTGAGAAGGCTCATGAGGAAACTTTGAAACTGGTGAAGAAGCAGTTGACTGTTCCAGTGGATAAGCAGTATGATGTTGTGATGTTTGGAGTGCCGAATTTTACTCCCTACAGTGTGGGTTCGGTTATGAATCCTATCCTGCTGCATAGCCTGGTTTTGGGATACATGTATAATATGCACAGCGGAAAGCCTCCACTGAAAAAAGGTGGGGTAATTATAATTTCTAATCCGGCTTACGAAAAGTTCGACCCCGAGCAGCATCCCTCCTACATAGATTTCTATGAGCAGGTGTTGACCGAAAAACCAGATATTTTCAACCTTAAAAAAGTGGAAAAAATCTATCTAAATAACCGGAACTACTCGGATAAATATCGTAACGGTTTCGCCTATCACGGGACGCATGTGCTGATGGCCTACTATTGGGGTGTCCTGGGGCTCTTAAATGTGGGGAGAGTAATTGTTGCCGGTTCTAAGAGTAGAAGAGCCTTAGAAATACTAGGGTTCGACCACGCAAAAGACTTGGACGAAGCCATAGAAATTAGTAGAAAATATCTTGGAGAAAACTGCACCATAGCTTACTTCTGTATGCCTCCCATATTCATCTCAGAAATAAAAAAATAAAAACAAAGAATGCTTTTAGGAAAAATCATCATTTTCCCTAATAGTATCAAAAGTATCTTCGGGTCTAGTGGTATCAAAAGAATCTTCTGCTCTAAAAGTATCTTCCGTTCGTATAGTATCAAAAGTATCTTCTGGTCTAGGTGGTTCTTTCTTTTCCCTTATACTCCAGTATCGCCAGTAGTCCCGGTTACTTATTCCTATCCCTGTTTCTACTAAATAAATTAAGCCACTGAGAAGTATCACCGCTACAACAATATTTATGATTCCTTGAACATCGATTACAAAGGGAGAGGTGTAATTAAGATAAGTGGTTATAATAGTGCCTGTTCCATAGTCAAAAGTGTATATGGGTATTTTCATGTAGTAAAAGAAAGTTATTATACCTAGACTTCCATAACCTATGAGTAAGAATATTCCTAGTATGGCGGTAAATGCTAGAGCGCTCAGTCCGTGTCCCACTGTTTCACTTTTATAAAAGGCACGCAAGAAGGCCATTACGGACAGGGGCAAACCCAAGAGAATAATTAGGCCAAAATTTATGTTTATGAAGGTAGATACAGGAGGAGAATAGATAGATAGTAAAGTCTGAAACTCTGGAGGCCCAAAGAAATAAAGAATGAGCACATCTCTGAGAAATCCCATGATAAAATTGTAAAGGAAGAAAGGAATAAGGAAGAAGAAAATAAACGCCACCAATCCTAGTGCAAAACCTTTAATAAGAGCCCATGTACGTGGTTCCAAAACTCAAACCTCCATAAAACTAAACAACAGTATAGCCAGTTTTCGTGTAATTATAGCTGAAGGGACTCGTTACAATGAGACTAAGCGTGTAATTGCTTGCGTCTTTCAATGTTCCAACTCCATTAACTGTTAATGTTATATTTTCTAGGAAAAACGCAGGTGTAAACATTGTAGCAGATGGCACAGAATAAACATTAATACTACTGTTGGCTACCAGCCCTGAAGCATTCCTGAGTTCGGCGTAAATATTCAAAGTGTAGCCCTGGAGAAAATTAAGGAAACCGAAAGTTACATTAGCAGTAGTATTAGTGGAATAGTCCCTAACTGCTGGTCCATGCGACAGATTATACATAGGAGACATGGTGCCCCAAGGGGTTATTTGTAGGTTTGAAAGACTGGTTAATGCGTATGCGTACCTCACGTTGAAAATGATTTGACCATAGAAAGATGTGGTGTTTAAGAAGTCACCTAAGACCTCGTTTGATAGTTGCGAAGTGTTTACTGCCATAACAACGGTGTAGGGAATTATGGAGCCTCGAGGGATTGGCCAAAGAATATACGTGGGTTCACCGTAGACGTAGAATGAGGAGTTAAGAACCGAGGTTACAAATAGCAAGCTGTTTATATCGTATAATCCCGGGTTGTATATGTAAATTGTGGTATTTTTTGTGATTACTCCATTATTACTTATGGCGCCAGGATTTAAAGTATCCAATGGGTTTTGGTAAAATTGGAATGGGTAAATTGCAAGTGAAATTGCAGATGTTATCGGAACTAAAAACAAGCCTACTATTATGAACGCCATGAGAATTTTAAACGCTTTAAACGCCTTGCCCACAACCGTTTCCTCCGAAAATCACTCTAATGGAAAACTTTTTGTGTAATATATAAAGATGTACTTTCTAATAAAAGCTTTCAAAAAAATTCAAAATAAAGGTGAGCCTATTTTCTCAATTCTGAGAAATCATTTTTTCTTTTTGGGATTAGAAAGAGAAAAATCTTGGAATTGACTCTACTTGTTTTCTATACGGGTATAATATTTGTACATGGCGGCTATGGCTTTAGCTGCCCTTTCGGGAGTATCATAGACCGGTAATCCCTCTTTTTCCAATTCGTGAATCTGTTTTTCTAATTCTAGGTGCCCAGTCGCAGCCACTAGCACTGGTTTATTATACTTGCCGATAGTTCTTCGGAGTACATCAACAATGAAGTCTTCCCGATCATACATTACACTCCATAACGCTACGCATACTACAGCACCATCTATGGTTGGATCCCTCAAAACTTCTTCAATGCAAATTTCAAATAGCCAGTCTGCGGGCCCAAGATCTAAGGGACCTTTCGCTGAGGGGAGCCACGAGGGAGCCTTCTCCAATATTTTTTTCTGCACATCATCGGACAGTATCGGTACCTGTAATCCGAGTTTTACACAGGTGTCTGTAGCTAGCACAGCTAAGGTTCCCGAGTTGGAAATAACTTCTATACGTTTTCCCTTAGGTAGGGGTTGGAACGCGAAGGCTTTGGTGAAGTCGAAAAGTTCTTCTAGATTATTGGCTTTTATCAGTCCACTTTGTTTCACTGCTGCGTCGAAAACTTCTTCTCGTCCGGCAATCGCACCGGTGTGTGAAGCGGTGGCTCGGGTTCCGGCTTCGGTAACGCCTCCTTTCAAAACCACTAAAGGTTTATGTTTAGTAGCTTTTCTAGCAACTTGTATGAATCTTTTTCCGTCCTTAATATCTTCTAAGTAGAGTCCGATGGCTTTGGTTTGAGGATCTTCAATTAGATATTCCAATATGTCGGTTTCATTTATGTCCAGTTTATTTCCTAGTGTTGCTATTTTGCTAAAACTCCAGGTATGTACCAGTTTCTCTAGGGTTGCTCCTCCGAAAATTCCACCCTGTGTAACTAGAGCCATGCTTCCAGGTTTTGCTTTGTCGATTCTGCAGAAAGTGTTTATTAAACCGTTTGAGGAATTGGAGGTTCCGACACAGTTGGGGCCTATGATTCTAATGTTGTGTTCGCTGGCTATCTTTATTATCTCTTCTTGGAGGCGTTTACCCTCCTCGGTTCCCATTTCCCCGAAGCCCCCACTCTCAATAATTACATGTTTCACACCCTGCTGGCCCAGTTCTCTCAGGGCTTCTGGAGTGTGAGATGCAGGTATAATGATTATTCCCAATTCCGGGGAATCAGGAACATCAGCTATTCGACCGTAGAACTTGTATCCTAGGGCTTCTGCACCATGATGGTTAGGATTCACACAGTACACTCTCCCGCGGTAGTTAGAATTATAGTAATTCTTTAATATGTTAAATCCCAGCTTATCCTCGTTGGGAGAGGCTCCAACGATTATAACTGAGTTGGCTTCGAAGAAGGGTTTGGCTATCAAAGTATGTCACCGGGATAGACGAAACTGGAATATGGAATTTAACACTTTCCCCAAAATAATGCTAATAAGATTGTAAAGGATTTTATAAATTAGGTGTGTTTAACTCAAGTAGATTAGGTCGGAATAATTTTGAAACAAGACAATGCAAGCGAAATCTTTTAATTTAGAGCTCATCACTCAAACAATAAAGTTCAATGTTGGTGGAAAAAACGCGTAAAAAAAAGAAAGAGCCGAAAATTGAGAATTTAGAAAGCCAGAGGAGATATCGTAAGGCTATAAATGTATTTTCAAAAAATGGGGTTAATGGATTGTTTAAGGATTTCGGCTCTAGATTTCTGACCCGGAGGCATCTTAAGCTGATACTGGCCTCAATTGTTGTCGGTGCACTGGGTGGCATAAGTGCTACGGTTTTCCTGTTTCTGATTAATTTTGTTTCTGACATTTTATTGAGCTACCCGACAAGTATTTGGGCGCCGCTAATAATCGTTATGCCAGCTTTGGGTGGCTTTATGGTTGCTTTTATTACCTACAAATTTGCCCCCGAAAGTGAAGGACATGGAGTTACTGAGGTCATGGAAGCCATTGCTAGAACTGGGGGAAGAATTCGTGCCAGAATACCAGTGGTAAAGATGATCACTTCTGCCCTAACAATTGGCTCTGGAGGAAGCGCAGGATATGAGGGTCCCATGGTTCAAATAAGTGGAGGAACCGGTTCGATAATCGGAAGACTTTTCAAACTGGATGAAAGCTCGGTTAAAATTCTGGTGGTTTGCGGAGCAGCAGCGGGGATAAGTGCTATATTTAAATCACCCTTGGGTGGTGTTTTCTTCGGTTTAGAAATTGTTTACGGTGGGGTGGAAGCTGTAGCATTAGTTCCTGTGGTATTGTCTTCATTCATAAGCACAGCTATAGCCCAAGGAGTTCTTGGAACCCAACCTTTACTGGAACTTAGAACCTTCGCGTTTGTAAGTCCTTATGAGTATATACTATTTTTCATTTTGGGATTGTCCTTTGGTTTACTGAGCATCTTTTGGATAAAAATATTTCATTACGTATCTGAGAGATTCAAACGTTTAACGGTGCCCAAGTATTTGAAACCGGGAATTGGAGGCCTAATGGTAGGATTCATTATATTTTTCTTTCCTCAGATTATAGGTGGAGGCTATGAAGTAATCGATAGGTTACTTATTATACCGGTTACCATAATTTTACTTCTTATTCTTGGATTGTTAAAGATAATAGGCACTTCCATAACGTTGGGAAGCGGAGGAAGCGGAGGAGCCTTTGCTCCCATGTTATTTATAGGAGCGATGTTTGGAGGGGCTTATGGAGTAGCTTTACAATGGTTGCTTTACGGAAACGCTTTAGGTCCCTTCACCCCCTTACTGCCTTACATTGTAAATTGGATAAATCCCTTATGGCGTTATATTTCACCTGCTTTAGCTTTTGACCCTATGGCCTACGCGTTGGTAGGTATGGCTGCACTAATCGCCTCAGCGGCAAGAGCTCCTTTAACGGGCATAGTTTTGGTCACAGAGATTACTGCGGATTACAACATGATACTACCGCTTATGATTGCGTGCATCACAGCTTATTTGATAAGCCGTTTCATCATGAGAGGGGACCTCTATACTGAAACTCTTCTGAAAAAAGGTATCGACATAGTGGAAGAGAGACGCGCAGATATACTGGACCGAGTTAGAGTGGGGGATGTTATGTCTAAACCTAAGGTGGTTTCTTCTAATATGCAATTATTCCAGGTATTAGAGATGATGTTAGAGCATCGCTTTCATGGTTTTCCGGTCATGGATGATGGCACTTTAATCGGTGTTATTGACGCTGATACCATAGAGAGAGAAGTCCTGAACCAACACGAAACAAAAAAAGTGGGGGAAGTTGTTAACAGAAACATAGTCACAATAAATCCAGAAGAAACTTTACACCAAGCTTTAGACCGAATGCTTGAAAATAAAACGGATAGACTGATTGTGGTAGATCCCAAAAATCCGAAGAGTATTATAGGTATTTTAACTAGAACAGATATTCTACAAGTTCATGAAATAAGATTAATAATGGAACATGGGGTGGGAGAGCTTAAAGAAAAGCTTCAGAAAATTGCGAGAATTGATCAAGAATTTCGAGAAGAGATGGAAATATAATTGGGAATAACTTGAGAAAAAGGGGGAGAGAGGAATCTGTTAAGTTTTCCATATTTCTAACGGTCTTAAAATTACGAAAGAGGAACTCCAGCTCTATCTTGAAGCCTCTCAGAAAACTATTGAATCTGAAAAAGAGGAGAGCTTATTCTTTCGTTTTTGCACCTCGGGCATCTTGAAGGCATCTTAAGCTTTTTTAAATCCTTGAAAATAAAGCCACACCTTGAACAACTTGGAGGCATCATAACTAGTTTAATATTCTTTTTCTTTAGAGTAAGAGCTATATGATGCAAGTCTTCAAGTACGATTCTTTTATCGAAAACTCTGAGTTCTTGACACAAGTCTTCTAGACTAACCGGATAGCTGGTATTCAAGATTTTAACTATTCGCTCCCTTCTTGTGTTCCAACTTTCCATTAAACCACCGATTTATATACACTGTTTAACTATTTCACTACCTCTTTTAGGCGTTCCAGAATTTGCTTTGCACCGTTCACTATTTCGTCTATAACTTCTTTTACGGTTTGTACCTTGTTAATTCTTCCCACGGCCATGCCTAGGGAAAGTATTCCCGCGTCGACGTCACCTTCTTCCCATGCCTTCTTTCCGAGCTGGCCGCTGATTATTGGAAGAACTTCTTCAAGGGTTGCTCCTTTTGCTTCCATCTCCGCCGCGGTTAGGGCTGGCTTATTCTTAATGACTCTTGAGGCGAGTTTGAAGGCTTTCCCAATGAGAAGAGTATCATTGTCTTTGGCGTTTACTATCCATTCCTTAATTTTTGGATGTATGTCGCACTCCTTTGTAGCTGCAAAACGTGTCCCCATGACAACGCCCTCAGCGCCTAGGGCAAGGGCGGCAAGAAAACTTCTAGAGTCACAGAAACCTCCTCCAGCACACACCGGTATGTTAACTTCGTCAACGGTTTCAGGAACCAGTATGAGGGAAGTCACATCATCAAGTCCGGGGTGTCCTCCGCATTCAAATCCTACAATTGTCACGGCGTCGCAGCCTATTCTCTCAGCTGTTCTTGCATATCGAACACCCGCAACCTTGTGAATTAGTTTCACACCCGCTTCCTTTATTCGGGAGACATATGGTTCTGGACTTGTTCCTGAGGACTCGATTATCGGAACACCCTCATCGATGAATAGTTCAACATCTTTCTCAACGCCTCTTGGTCTCATGGCAGGAAAAAGATTTAGGTTTATGCCGAAGGGCTTTTTTGTCAGCTCCCTTGTTCTCTGAATCTCCATACGCAAATCTTCTGGGTTCTCAAAAGTAGTGGATGCCAGAATTCCGAGACCGCCAGCATTTGAAATGGCGGCAACGAGTTCGGCTCTTGATAAAATATGCATAGCTCCACCAATAATGGGATATGCGATACCGAATAGTTCAGTTATTCTAGTCTTAAACATTTTAATTCACCCTGAATATTTTATAATTATGGTGTCTTGTTATATATACTCTTATCGATTAGATTTTCTATAACTACTAGAAAGTGTATTATTTAAAGTAGTGTCAATTTATTTATAAAGAAAATTTTGAATAACTTTAAGGAATAATTTTTCTCCAAAAAGTCAC
>NZ_JBRAKS010000028.1:0-18842 GCF_052745115.1 Candidatus Jordarchaeum sp. | reverse complement strand
GGAACCGAACACCATCTGGAAGTGTCCTAGATGGGTAAGTTTCGGACAACGGTCTCACGGCATCACCACACAAAGGGATGCTAAAAAACGCATCAAACCCAAAAAAACTTATCCCAGAATCGAACGAATCTACATCGCCACATATACTGCTTGGAAAAGCTTTTGAATCAAACCGAATGCAAAATCTACCTTTTAATAACTCCTATAAATTAAACCATTTAGCGTTAAGGCATTTCCCTAACAAAGGTTGGATTAGTTCAATTTGTAGATCTCCCCGCTGCAATCTCTCCAAAGTTCTTCGCTTACCCTAACTTTTCCATTTCGTTTTTCAGCTTCGAAATCAAGCGGGTTTCCCTTTTCTTGGCAAATTGTTCCTTACTATCTATAAATCTCAGTTTTTTCAGAGCCGCCTCGCACTCTCCCCCTCAACTCCCGCCGCAAAAACTCTTTCACTTCAAACTCTTTTTCCCTTAACTCTCTCTCCCCCCCTTTCCGAAACTTCAGAACTCTCCTCAGACTCACGCTCACTTTCACCGTTTCCCCAGTCACCCTCAAAGCGAACCATTCAACACCCTTCCAACACACTTCACCACAAACCAATTTACCGAGCTAGGCATCTCAAATGCAAATTTTAATAATGCCAACCATAAGTTATAAGAAAGATATTTTAACACAACGAAAAACAAAAACCAGAAAAATAAACTAACATATTCAATACATTAAAAAAATTGAGCAGGGAACTTTAAGAAAAACTAACAAGTCAAAATAATAAAAAAGAAAAGTAAGAAAAGAGAAGACCCAAAACCAAACCCTATTACACTATTTTACTGGTCTTCCAAGTGCCAATAGCACGACCCAACTCCTTATGATCCTCACCATACTTCTCCAACGGTATACCCTTCTGAACCGCCTCAATAGCCTGGCGGAACGCCGTAGCCCCGGCACGAGGACCATCAGGATGAGCATGCATCGCACCACCAACACCAATCACAAAGTCCGAACCAATATCAGCCCAAATCTGAGGAACATTCTGCACAATAATACCACCAGCAGGCATCGGAGTCGTAGGCTTCAAATGATAAAACGGAAACGTCAACTCACGCCAAACCTGCATATAAGTATCCTTCATAAACGGCGCCTTCCCATACGGCGCTGGATAGACTTCTATGTCGGCTCCTGCTAGTCTGCAGAATTTTCCTAGTATGAGTCTGGCGTCTACTCCGTAGTAGGGTGAGGCGTACATGGTGGCACTAAAGTCGGTATGTGCTAGTATGGGTACGTTTATGCTGGGGTCTTCGGCTAGGTCTCGGAAGGTTTCGTATCCTACTGTTATGATGTTGACCATGAGGGCGTTGGCTCCGAGGTCGATTGCTTTTTCTGCGAGTTCTAGGGTTTTTTTGGGTCGGTCGGTTATGTTTACTGTGTAGAGTGTGGGTTCTCCTTTTTCTTCGCTGGCTTTGTCGAGTGCTTCCATGAATTTTGTTACGCGGTCTTCTACTTTGTTTAGTTCCATGTCTGCTAGTAGTTCGTCGTCTTTTACGAGGTCTACTCCGCCTGCTGCGACTTCGTATGCTAGGTCTGCTCCTATTTCGCATGGTGAGTAGACGCAGGGTTTGATCATGTTGTTGAGTATGGGGCGGTCTTTTATTTTGAGTAGTTTTTTTAATCCGGGGATGCCGAATTTTGGACCTTTGAATCCTTGTACCCATTTTTTGGGGAGGTTGAGGTCTAGTAGTTTTATTTTTCCGGCGGCGGAGAGGTTTCCGACTACTGTGCTGAGCATTAGGGGTAGGTTGGGTTCGCCGAGGTTTCTTATGGGGAATGCGATTTGTAGTATCCAGGTTCTTTCGTCTGTTTTGGGTAGTTGCCACTGGTATGGTGGGACTTCGTATGCTCCGATTACTCGGGCTGCGTGTAGTTTTCTTACTTCGGGTGTTTCTTTGGGTACTGGGGTCCATGTTCCGGTGCTTTGTTCTAGTGCTGCTGCTTGGCCTAGTGTGTATCCGTCTAGCCATGAGGGTTGGATTGTGTAGTAGGTTGCGATTATGTATTCTTCGGGGTCTACTCCTTCTGGTAGTGCTTCGGGTGCTGTGCGTAGTTCATAATTTTTTTCGCCCAATTTTTTTCCTCCTTTTATTCAGTGTTATTCGTGATGATGGGTGCTTTTAAAGTTTTGTTAATTTTATTGTTGTGTGGTTTTGGTTTTTAATATTGTCTTTTTTCATTTATTGATTTTGTGTTTTGAATTGTTTGCGTGACTTCTTATTGGGGGATTGGTTTGTTGGGTTACTTTTTTGGGGTGTGAGCTTTTGGTGGTAACGATAGGTTTTTTTAAAAGAATGAAATGTTATGTTTATGGTAGGTTCTTATGTTTTAAGGTGGGTAAGATAGTAGGAGGTTTGGTCTTGGTTGTTGAAGGTGTGACGGGAGATGTTGTGAAGGAGATTGTTGATGTTATGTCGGTTGTTTTTAATAGTCAGAATCAGGATTTTAAGGATAAAATAAAGTCTGTTACTGGGGGTTTGCGTAGGGTTTACCGTTTTGAGGTTACGGATCTTGGTCTTTCTTGTGATGTGGAGCTAACCCCTAAGGGGGAAGTTGTTATTCATTGGGATGTGCTTCCGGAGGAGCCGAATTTGAGGGTTTCCTCAGAAACGCTGGTGTTCGATGGTGTAATGACTCAGAGAGTTAATCCAATGAAGGTTATGTTGTTGCGAAAAGTTAAGTTGAAGGGCTCCCTTAAGGAGGTGGCTAAGTTTAGACCTATACTTCCCTTATTAAGTCCTTCTTATAAAAAGGCTAGAGTTCACATTGCAGAAAAATATGGTCTTCAAGAGGCTTTAAAGAAAATGGATGAAGCGAAAATTTAGTGTTCTGGTGATAGATGTAATTTGTTGATTGATTGATTTAGAAGATTATCTGCAAGAGTTGGTCATTTTTTTAAATTTTCTTTAATAGTGCTGGGATTTTTCGCACTTGGTTTTCCCTGTTCTCCTAGTGTATTTTATTTGGAGACAATTAAGAATTGGTTGTGAAAGGCCTTTTTGTTGTTCACATTTCAAAAGGTTAAAAAGTGGTATAAATTTATTAGTGAAGTGGTTTGGTTATGTTTTATTCACAGCTCTTAATGTGATGGTAATGCGCTTATTTCCCCTAAAATTCTTTAGAGGATTGTACAGGATTCCCTGCAAGTATCCTATTGGATTCCCGATTATTTTATTGGAAGTTGTCTTTCTATATCTATTTTTTAGTGGCTTATCTTTTTTTGATCAGAGTGTGGTGGCTTCTCTTTTTCCTTTTAGGCTCTTTTTCCTTCTTACTTTGGCTATTGATGTTGTTTTTTGTTTTTTTCTAATTCCTAGGAATTCTGTGGTTTTTCCGGAAATTAGGCTGAAGAACAGGATTTACCTGTTTTCGGCTGTTATCGCTATTACTTTATTATTATTGATGCTGTTGGTTTTCCCTGCTTTGTGGGGTATGGCAAATCATTTTTTAGTGTTAAAGTCTTTTGTAAATCAACTATTTTTATCCTATGTTCTCTCTTTGCCCATTGTACTTGACCCTTTTAGACTTTATAACTTGTATCAGGGAATAAACGGATTAGTTTTATACTCTATGGGATTTATCACCGCTAGCACGGATGTTGTGGACCGAATTTTCTGGATTGTTAGCATTCGGTACTTCTATTTACTGTCTGCAACTGAGAGGTCGAGCAGAGCTAGATTTCTGAGAATTCCTATAGCCATCGTTCCTGCTATTTACCTAGTGGAGGTGTTTCAACTGGCGGTTTCCCCATTTACTTATATTGTTTCGGCAACGATTTACTGTGTGCTGATACCCATTTTTATTTTTGAAGCAATAGCTTTGGGCACCTCGACAGCTTTTCGCTCTGGTGAAAAGAAAATTCGGGTAAGTCAGTTTGACGTTATTCGCAGATTAATAACTTGGGATATTTTAAGAGACACTGCTCAGGAGGATACATTAAGTTTTACCGATTTTAGAGAAACCGTTAGCATTTGGACGGCGGTGGTCGCATTTAAAATCGAGGAGAAGGATGCTTCCCTGATGATTGTTCCTTCACTACACCCTGGGCCTTTACTTTCTTTTTGTGGTTCCCTGCTGTCTTATAAAATTTCTGAAGATTTGAAGGAAAATTACAATTTGGTAATGGTTCCCCACTCGCCAAGTACACATGATTTTAATCCTTCATCGGCTTCCGAAATATACAAAATTGTAAAATCTGTTCGCAGTCTTCTGAAACATGGACATATGGAATTCTACGAGTTTGCTTCACCCGTTTTTGTTGAAGAAAGTGTTAAGAAGATGGGAAAGCTGCGAGTCTTTTGCCAGGCTTTTGGTAATGATGCAGACCAAAAGGTCTTAATTTTCTGTGACTTGCCCAATGAAAACAATGGTGACCTATCATACGGTGTCGGAAATTATCTAATTGAAACCGCTAAAAATGTAGGAGCAAAAGACGCCATAATTATCGACAAACACTTTTACCCCCACAAAGAGGAGCGCCCCCTCTACATGGAAGACCCCCTAACTGAAGAGCTAAAAGAACTGGTGAAAAGAGCTGTGGAAAAAGCCTTACGAGCCGAAAAGGAGAGATTCTCATTTGTTGGATCCAAGATTACTAGACACGAGATAGAATCAGAGTACAAAGAACTTGCAAAAGTTATCGGAAGGGACGGAATAACATTATACGTTCTAGAATTAGAAAAAAGCAGGGAAAAATCAGCTTACGTTCTCATAGATGCAAACACGGTGGAGCCCAAATTATGTAAAAAAATTCTAAAGCTTTTCCTCCAAAGTGGATTCAAAGAAGATAATGTCATAATTATGACTAGTGACACCCACCAAGATTTACTTTTTCTGAAACCATTCGGCTCAAAAGAGAAGATTCATAAACCAGCCATCGCAATACTCAGGAAACTTCTGAGCCAATTATCAAAACCCAGAAAAGTGTCCGTATCCCTAAATCGAATAATGAGTGATGTGGTTGTGTGGGGTTTACTAAACGGAGAGCGATTTTTCACAATACTTCTCAAGGCGTTCCCTAAAGCCTTATCAGCTTTACTAATCTACTGGTTGGTGGCTTTTATTTTATCATTACTTATGCTCTAGAATTTAAGATATTGTAGCTGAATCATTACTCCTTTGTATTATTGGTGTTTCATTCTTAATTTAGAGAACTGTTCTAATTGTGTCTGAGAAATTTACTTTTTCGTTTTGAATTATGCTTTCAATGGCGTTCGCGGTTACTTCATCTATTTTATAGTATGAGCCTTGAGCGTTTTCGGCAATCATTTTCATGTAGCCAATACTTGGTGCAAATATGTTGGTAACTCTTTCGGTGTCTATTGATATAAGATGTATACCCTTGTCAGAAAAAAGTTTTGAAATGGCTCTGAGTTCTTCTTCAATATTTGCATTGGGATTAAGTGGCACGTTTGCATGTCCATCTGAGATAACAACAACTATTGGTACCGTGAATCCGATTTTTATTTGTTCGTTTTCAATAACGGTCAATGCTTTATAGAGTCCCGCAGCTAATGGCGTTTTTCCAGTTGAGGGTAGGTCTCTTAGGTATCTTTTTCCAAGTATAAGGTGCTTTGTGGGTTGAATGAGAACCTCTGCTTGGGTGGATTTGAAAATTATTATGCCTACGTAATCTCTTTTCGGATATGATGCTGTTAAGATGGAGTAAGCCGCACCCTTGGCTGCTTCAATCCTATCGTAAATATTCATGGAGCTACTGGAATCCACCACCATTATTATGAGAAAGGAGGTTTTGGTCTTTCTTTTCTTAAATCTTAGGTCTTGATGGTTAACTTCAAAAGATTCTTGGCTACCGTTGTTTTGAGCAAGTCTTAAAACTGCGGCTTTTAGTGTAGCATCAAACGCTATGTCGTGAAACTGGTTTTGATACAGGCAGGGTTTGATGTAACGTCCTTTTAATGTGTTCGATGTGACCTGAAACCTCTTTCCATAACCTTTACCCGCTTTCCTTAGATTCGTAGCCACGTTCAGTATTTTGTTTATGTTAATTGGTCTTCCAATTTCACCGGTCTTCTTCTTAGGAGCTTTACCCGCAACCCCAATTAGATCTTGAGTGATGCTTTGAGTGCTCCTTTTTTTGGTTCCTGTTTCTTTTTTCGTTTGTTCTTCCTGTGTATTGGGTGAATTTGAATTTTCTTGCAGGTTTTGAAGTGTTTGTTCAAGTTCTTGTTCTTTAGATTCAATTTCTTCAAAGGGCAGTCTTCTAAACCTGTGAGGCAGAGCCAGTTTCGCGGCCTTTGTTATATCCTCCATGGTAACTTCTGTTCTTTCTTCAAAGGCTGCCAAAGCTTTAGCAGTGCCCACAATCACAATGTCTGCTCTGTGGGTGTGAATATTCAAATCTAGGCTTAACTTGGAAACAATGTCTAAAAGCTGGTCACTAATTTCCACCCGGTTTAAAAGCCGCCGGGCTCTGATAATTCTCTCTTGCAATTCTCTCTGTGATGAACTGTATTTTTCCTGAAAAGCCTTAGGGTCTTTTTCGAACTCCTCCCTCCTTCTAACTATCTCCTTTCTCTGCTCCAGATCTTTTAGAGCCTCGATTTGTACACATAAGCCGAATCTATCGGATATCTGAGGTCGAAGTTCTCCCTCTTCAGGATTCATAGTTCCTATAAGAATAAATCTTGAAGGATGTGCAACAGAAACTCCTTCTCGCTCCACAATATTTAGCCCCATGGCCGCTGAGTCTAGGAGTACATCCACCAAGTGGTCGTCTAACAGGTTCACCTCATCTACGTACAGTATCCCCCGGTTTGCCTCTGCAAGTAGCCCTGGTTCTAGACAGGCTAGTCCCTCTTTTAACGCTGTCTCAACATTTAGGGAGCCGACCACTCTATCCTCAGTTGCGCTCAGCGGCAGATCCACTACTTTCATCTTTCTTTTTTCCACCGGGAGTTCTTCCCCTCGCTCATATTTGTGTAAGCATTCGTCACACATTTCCGAAGTGTCTCTTGGATTACAGTTAAAGGCACATCCCCTCACAAACTCTATTTCTGGCAGCATGTCGGCAAGTGCGCGAGCTGCTGTTGATTTCCCTGTACCTCTCTCTCCGCGGAGTAGAACACCGCCGACGGATGGGCTTATGGCTGCAGAAATAAGTGCTGTTTTAAGGTTCTCTTGACCTACTATGGCAGTAAACGGATAGAACCATTTTCTTACATGTTTTGCCATTTTCTTCTACCTTCCCTATTCTTCTAACTCACCTTCTACTTCAAGATACAAGCGGCGGAGTTTATCCAATTCTTCTTGGGTTGCCTGCCAGTATCCTCGTTGATTTGCTTCTAAGAGTCTTCCCATCATTTCGTGTAACGCCCACTTATTATTCTCCTGTAGTCTTTTTCTCATCTCTTCATTAAAAACGTAGTCTTCAGCCACTTTGCTCCAAATCCAGTTGTCCACTTTATTGGTTGTGGCTGCAAAACCTAAAAGATACTCTACACGTTCTGCGACTTTTTGCCCTCCATGGTAATGGTGTTTTAACATACCATCTATCCACTTGGGATTTAATAGTCGGGTTCTCACTCCTCGCTGGATTGCCTTATCCACGGTTTCTGTTTTTATCAGCTCTTTGGTGGTGTCTGAAATCAACATCTCTGGTTTTTCACCTTTGATGTTTTCAACTGCTTTTGAAAGCCCCCCAAAGAACTCATAATAGTGATCCAAGTCTGTGACCTCATATTCGTGTGTATCTCGAACTTGGGAAACCAGTTCCACATTCGACAGGGCTTTCCGGTAAATCATATCCACTTTTTCACCGTGAACGTTTTCCGCATAAACATTATTCATACTCGCTGTGTAGGCTTCAGCCACTTGGCTCTCAGAATCCCAACTCGATGTTTCAATCAATCTGGTTAGTCGGGTTCCATACTCTCCCGACCTTGGACCAAAAATGCGTGCATTTGAAAGCCTCTTCACCATTTTTTCATCCGAAAATTCTCTAACCAGTAATCTGTATAGCTCTTCAGAATGTTTCTTAACATAATTTCTATTTTCTTTCTCATCCAATGAGGCGACCATATTAAAAGCCTCATTTAAGAGCTTCATGGTGTCTGGGAACATATCCCGGAAAAATCCACATATGTTTACCACCACATCTATTCTGGGTCTTCCAAGTTCTTCTAGTGGGATCAATTTCAATTTCGGGAACCAAATACTCTTCTCCCGCACAATCTGTACTCCCAGATATCCCAGTATTTGTCCTACTGTTTCTCCTCTGGTCTTGACGGTTTCGAATCCCCACAGCACCACTGCCACGCTTTCCGGATATCTTCCATTCTTATCATAGTACTGTTTCAGAGTCTTCTCCGCAATTTCAACTCCTCTCTGATAAGCAGCGTCGCTGGGCACAAGGCGAGGGTCAAACTGGTAAGTGTTACTTCCGGTGGGAAGAACTTCGGGAGTACGTATAGGGTCGCCACCCAGATTGGGAAATATATAGTTACCATTTAGGGCTTCAATAAGACTGTCCATTTCGTTACTCCTTTCCAAGTCGGAGGCGACTTCTAGACCGTAGGAAAGCGTCTTTTTAAGATACTTGATCAGATTTTTCTTTATCCCAGAGAACTTTATCCCTGCTTCAACAGAATCAAGTGATAACCGGATAATATCCTTTGCCTTCCCCTCTATCTCAGATAAGATTTGTCCGAAGCTGCTTCCATTGTGGTTTTCGTTGAGATGGTTAAGAGCATAATCATAATTAATTCCCATTGATTCGGAGAGAATTCGATTTAGGGATTTGATTTCGCCTCTATCATATCTTAAGACGAATGAAATAAAGTCTGTTAGGTCATCATCCTTATACTTATCACCAAAAACATGGAGGCCGCTTGGAATTATTGAGCGTTTGAAAGCGAAAAGTTCATCGTAAATTTCTTCCACGGATGTTGAATTGATATTAAACTCCTTTGCTTTTTCCACAATTCTTGGTTGAACCCTTTTTGCCCGCACTGGGTCCTGAAGTTTTGCCTCATAATACTCGTTTATAAGTTCCTCCAGTTCGCCGAATCCCTCGTAGAGCCCGGACTGAGTATATGGAGGAGACATGTGATTAATCAGTGTGGCATAGCTGCGTCTTTTGGCAATCATAGCTTCTGAAGGATTAGTTATGTGGTAAACATATAGGTGAGGCATATTGCCGATCAAAAAGTCTGGATAGCATTCACTAGACATTCCAGCCTCTTTACCCTTCATAAATTCAATAGTTCCATGTGTGCCCAGATGGATAACTGCATCCGCCCCCCATTCTCTCTCCAACCACTTATAAAATGCAATGTACTGGTGATGAGGAGGCATATTCTTGTCATGATAAGCCTTTGCCGAGTTTTCATGAACTCCACGGGTTGGTTGAAGCCCCACAAACACGTTACCCAATTCCACTCCCAGGATAAGAAAACTACTATCATAACTCATAATGTTTCCCGGTGGATCACCCCACTCCTCAATGACCTCTTTTCTCATATCCTCACTAAGCTCACCGAACCATTCCCAATACTTATCAACTGGAACGATTATAGCATTCTGAGAGGTAAGCTTTTTAGGACTCCATTTGCCTGAATTCACCAATCCCTGGCTTAAGAAGAATTCACTAAAATTAACTTGTTTCCCGTCGCCCACATTATAGTTCTCTTTTCTCAATCTTTCTAGTATTTTATCCAAGCTGGTGAAAACATCCAAATATGCTGCGTTGCCTAAGTTATCTTCTCCTGGAGGATAATTGTAGAGAACAATTGCAATCTTTTTTTCAGAATTCTTTTTTCCCCTCAAATTTATCCAATTGAGAATCCGACCCGCAATTCTTTCAATTCGGTCTTCAATAGCCACAGTTGACTTGACGTCAGCTCCCAGAGTATCACTATAATCCAGATTTCTTAGTCCTAGAGAGGGTACAGGTTCTATGAGTCCATCAAGCTCGGGAAGTGTAATGGCAGCAATCAATTCCACGGGCGAGAAACCTTGAGTGGACTTCTTCCACTTTTCAATTTCACGCATGTACATAGGGGCGGCATCAAAAATGGGAATATTCAAATCTTTTAATACTTCCAAGGTTTGTTGTGGTTCTCCCCCTAACGGCCCCCCGTTAATACGAAACCATATGAAGCTAACAGCGGCGTTAATGATGGGTTTTCCATTCTTAAAGAAGAATTTCCTGATTGCTTTCAGATTATTCACACCGTCGGAATACACCGGAATAACATTAACTGTAGGTTCCAATTTTTCAATTAGCTCACTGACTCCCACAACGGATGACTCAAAGTGCATTCCACCATAGAATAAAATTCCGACACTAGGCTTTTCTGGATCGCAGTTTTCATTTCGATAATCATCTAAACTGGTGTAGAACCGGTCTAGTTTTGGATAGTATATTCCATCATCGGGAAACTCGACTGGTGGTTCAAACTTCACATTTTGTCCACCATAAGTCTTGGCAACGAATAGAAGCAGATTTTTAATATTTCTCTTTCCACTGTATTTCCAGTAGTTCATTGCACGAATCCAATTTCGGGCATGTTTTAAACTGCCAAAAGGTAAAGCAGTTCCCATTTTTTCAATCATGTTCTGTATCCTTCGAATTTTCCCCCAGTCCATATATCCCTTGGCAGAAGGTTTCTGCTTTTTAAACATCTTTGCGGGTGAAAATGACCCAACGCGTGTAAGTGACATAACCTCGGTAGTGCCGCCAACCAGGGTGATTACTGTTTTTTTCTGATCAGATAAAACTTCTCTGGCTAAATCTAGAGGTCTTCCTCTGCTTCTTATATCTAAAAGAACGATATCTGAGGTTATAAGATCCTCTCTAACGGTATGCTCGTCAACCAGTTCTTCAATAATTTCATGAACATAATATAGTCTGGGCTCTATTACCTCACCATAATCCTCCCGGATCTCCCTAACTGCATCCGCAAAGGAGCTGGAAACGGCTATTGTAGCTAATACTGTAATTTTGGTTGGCATGACTCCACCTTTCCAGTATTACTTTTTTAAAAAATAGTAATACCAGAGTTCTTTTAAGCTTTATCTATAAATTATCTACTGATAAAAAATGAATGTTTAATTAATAATGAATTTTATTAGAGAAATAGTACTGGAATATAACATCTCAAACAAAAATTTTTGAATATTTTTTGAAAAATTTTTTATTCATTCTTTGCTTCATTTTTTTCTTTTTTAGGTATCACTATTTTTTCGCCTTTTTTTCCTATTGCTTCTGCTTTTCCGTCAAGGAACATTGCCGCTATTATACAACATGCGGTTGCATCTAGTTCATGTTTGGTTCGAGGTTTATGTTCGAATTTTACAAATCTATCTAATTGGTTCTCGTTAACATCCATTATTTTGTAGAAGGCGTTTGGAAAAACCTCAATCACGTTACCTAACCTTGTTTTTAGTTTTATTGCCCTCCAAGTCAGCTCTCTAATAAAATTCGGAGGAAACGCTTTAATTCCTCTACGAATTAGCTTCTTCTCTGCTTCTCTATAACCCTCACTGTAGGTAAGTGGTGCATCAATGGCTATTAAGTCCGGGTATGCTCTAACTGTGTTATTAATTATTTGTATATCGGTGTAAACTATGGTGGTTACTACGTATCCGTCATCATAAAGGGCAAATCCTGTGGGATTTGTCTCCTTTGAAGCCAGGTCCAACCCTACTATTACTACCAATTTTTATACAACCTGCTTTTAAACTGAAGTAAACTTAAAAAGCTCTTAGAAGAAGCTATTTGTCCCTTATCAATACACAAATATATGACTTTTGCATGATAATAAAATGAATATTTTGGGCAATTTGGGTGTAATACTTGACTGTCTACGAAGCGGGAATCATAAGAAGTGGATTACTACTAGTTTTTAGGGAATATCATACCACATCTAGTCTGGATCAGGATTTAAAGAGCGCACTTTTTTCGGCTCTTGAGATGGTGACTCAGAGCACGTTTGGGGACAGTTTGGATATTATCCAGTTAAAAACTATGGGCATTATTTACGCTAAATCTTCTAAGGATGAAGGGAAATTGGTTGCTTATGCTATTTGTGATCGTACCATAGATTTTAAGCTCGTAAAAGGAATTTTGCAGAAAGTTCTTGACGCGTTTTTAGAGGATTACAGGGATAATCTTGATTCTCCAGTTAGAACGCAGTATGCGAGTTTTAAAGATAAAATTGATTTCTTTTTCAAAGACCTCTCTGAGACGCCGGATCAACGAGCAAAATCACTATTTGGTTGAATAAAAAATACTTTTTAGTTAACATTAGAAAGACCTTTTTATAAGCTCGCAGTCTTTCAGTTAACTTTTATAATAACGGATGTAACATATTAATTAATAAAATTTTCATGAAGGGAAAGTAGTTAGTTAAATAACCTTCTTTTAAAAAATTAAGGTGAAGTAGATTTGCCATCTTTGCTCGAATATCTAATTGTATACTATTTTATTCCCTCACTATTTGAAATTTCGTTATGGTATCCCTCAATTTTGGACTTGATAATACCTGAAAGCATCTTAATGTTTTTACCATTCGAGATCTCTTTACTAGATTATCTTCAATTTTTTGCAGCTTTTACTGTGACTATTGTTGGCCTAGTTCTCGGTTATAGAATCTATAAGAAGAATCCTAGTTATTGGCTGAACAAACTTTTCGCCGCCTGTTACGTGGGAATAAGCTTATCCGCAATCAGCTTCGCTCTGGGACTTTTCACCAATGCTACTGGTTTAATACTTGGACAAAAATTCATGTTTACCTTTCTTATGATAACTATAGGACTTCTACTATTGGTTGCTGTTGGCCTCAATTACGGAGAATTCGAAATCCAATATCCAAGAATCGTTTTACCTATTATGGTATTTGTTGTTATACCATTAATCATATTGTGGTTACCCGGATCAATAAGGATACAGGACGTAGCCCCCTCCGACATTATTTTTTCAGATTTTTTCACAGTATCGATTTTAATCACCATTGCAATAGGTCTAAGTACGCTATCCTACTTCTTGATTAAGGTTTACCGAGTTTCAGAAGGCTTGATTAAAAAGCGAATTCTATTTTTCCTCATAGGAATCTTGTTTACCATACTTGTAGCTGGAATCTCAGTTAGCCTTGCAAGTATACTTAATCTTCAACTCTTCGATTTCTTCACACCATTGATAATTTTAGTGGGTATATCAATAATATACTATGGATTTCATATATCAGAATAAAACCAGACGTCTTTAAATGGTAATACGTTTGTTTTAAATTCTCAGTTAACTTTATTACCAATTCTGATGGAGTATTTTTGTTTATTTCTAATTTTTATAGCCCTTACCCTTTTTGAATTGAAAAATAATGCTCACTTCTTAGGAGTTATACGAGATGGAAAACGATTTGCATCAGAGGATAGTTCAAGCTATACTAGATGTTGACGAGGAAAAAACATTAAACCTCACAAAGAAATCAATTGAAAAAATGCCACTTGAAAAAATAATTTCTGCTTTATCAGAAGGACTGAGGCAGATGGGAGATCTCTTTGAGAAAGGGGAAAGGTTTATACCGGAACTTGTGATAGCTGCAGAATTTGTGAACAAGGCATTTAAAATTCTTGAACCACACCTCTCACCCGAGGTAGGGAAAGCTGGGGATTTGAGGAGTGTTAAAGTAGTGATTGCTACTGTAGAAGGAGATATTCATGATTTGGGTAAAAACCTTGTTGCCACCATGCTGTCCGCAGCTGGTTTTCAAGTAATCGATCTTGGAAAAGGTGTTTCTTCTAAGACTATTGTTTCAAAGGTCAAGAAAACTGGTGCACATGTTGTGGGATTATCTGCCTTATTGACAACCACTATGGCACACCAAGAAGAAGTGATAAACCTACTAATTGAGGAGGGAATAAGAGAAAAAGTAAAAGTTATTATAGGGGGAGCTCCTGCGTCCCAAGTCTGGGCTGAAAGAATAGGTGCTGATGTCTATGCTGAGAATGCTATGGAGGCTGTAAGGAAGCTTAAAGAAATTATAGATTGGGGGGTAAAATAATTGGAGGAAACAACTGTTAAACGTCCTAATTTAAGTCTTTTAGAGAAGGAGAGCATAAGAGAGATTTATAGTGCTGCTTTAAGAATACTGGAAAGTGTAGGAGTAGAAATTAATAACTTTGAAGCTCTTGAACTTTTGCACCAAAATGATGTAATAGTCGACTTCAATAAAAAGAGGGCTAAGTTTCCACAGGATATTGTTGAGAAATGTGTAAAATCAGTTCCCTCAGAAATTAAAATTTATAGTCGTGATGGAAAACATGACTTGCTTTTAAAGGATAATAATGTTCATTTCGATCCGGGCTCTGCTGCTATAAACATTCTTGATGATGGAGTAATAAGAAAACCAGTATCAGATGATCTTGAAAAATTTGTACGCCTAGCCCACCATCTAGAATATATACATGCCCAAAGCACAGCACTAGTCATTACAGATGTCCCGGAAAGATTCGTGGATCGATACCGACTTTATATTGTTCTAAAAAATTCCACCAAACCCGTGATAACTGGAGCCTTTACTAAGGACGGTGTTCACGAAATGAAGAATCTGCTAGAAATAGTAATAGATAGAGGTGATATAGCAAAAAAACCAATAGCCATTTTTGATGCTTGTCCTACTCCTCCACTTGAATGGAGTGAAATAACCTCGCAAAATTTAATTGACTGCGCTAGATACAGGATTCCTGTGGAATTGGTTTCTATGCCTTTAGCAGGGGCCACTAGTCCTGCAACCCTTGCTGGTTCAATTGTACAGCATACCGCAGAGACTCTGAGCGGAATAGTTATCGCTCAGCTTGTAAACAGGGGTGCGCCATGTATTTATGGGGGGTCTCCGGCTATTTTTGATATGCGTCAGGGTACGACGCCGATGGGCGCAATCGAAACTATAATGATTGACTGTGCCTATGCTCAGATTGGGAAATTCTTAGGCCTACCTACACACGCCTATTTGGGTCTTAGTGATTCAAAAACCGTTGATTCCCAGTCGGGGTTCGAATCCGCACTAGGAATTTTTTTGGGTGCTCTTACCGGGATAAATGTTATTTCTGGTCCTGGTATGCTGGACTTTGAGAGTTGTCAGAGTATGGAGAAACTTGTGATTGATAATGAGATTTGTGGAATGGCTTTGAGAATGATTCAGGGAATTCAAGTCTCTAATGAATCACTTGCTGAGGGTTTAATTAGGGAAATCGGTCCTGGAGGCTATTTCCTGAATTCGCGGCACACTCTTAAATGGTTTAGAAAAGAACAGTTCATACCTTCGATTTTAATTGACAGAATGACCACTTCCAGTTGGCAGAATAGGGGCTCCAAAACCACGCTTCAAAGGGCTAAGGAGGAAGTAAAAAGAATTCTGGCAGAACACGAACCGGAGGCTTTATCACCAGATATAGAAAAAGAGTTGGAAAGTATGGCGGAGAAATGGAGATTCGCCTAAAAAATATTTTAAAAAATTTTTATTATAATTTTTTTACCGCTTGAACCATACGTACCAGTTTTTCGCTAGCTACCTTATCATTCTTTAAACCCCTTAATCCACAATCAGGATGCGCGATTATATTCTCCTCACCCACAAGTTCAGTGGCTTTCTGCAGTAATTCTACGATACTTGTAACCTCTTCCAATTCCGGCGTGTCCGAGCGTACGCATCCCACACCTAACTTCTTTTTTGCTTTTACCAGTTTCTCCTTTGAAATAACCGTGAAGTTTTTTGGTTCCCCTGCGAAGGCGTGGCTTAAAACATCAACGGGAAAATCGAGCAGGGTATCGAATATTTTGGTAATGTTTCCGCACACATGAAGGTGGACTGGTTTTTGCACATTATGTCTAGCTATTCTCACAGCTTCTTTGGCTAAATCCATGGGTGCTCCAACGCTGTAGTAGGGTTCATCTATCTGGACAGCATCCACACCGGCTTTCAACTGTAACTGAGCTTCCCTGTTTACGAATCGCCCCATGTCATTGTATAGCTCGGGGTCCCTGTATCCCTTATAGTCTTTCGTCTTAAGCATTCCGCTCATAATCATGGTAACAGGTCCGGTAACTATTCCCTTCAGTAAGGGAGCCTTTTCTCCATATTTTTCTTGGAGATACTTTTTAACCCAGCTTAGGTCTTCGGCTGCTATGCTTTCGCCGTCGTGCCCAATCCTACCAGTAATGAACCATTTGTCGCCCTTACTCTCGAAACCCGTGGCGTGTTGAGCAAAATAAGTAATCATATCTGCCCGAGTTTGTCCATCACTAATTAGGCTTATTCCCGCTTTAATCTGAGCTTCAACAGCGAGGATGATATTATCCCGAAAATCCATGTCTGCAATTCTGGGAAAAGATCCGATAACCGTGGTCTGTAACATAAACCTCACATCTCCATTTACTTTATGGACTCAATAATTTAAATATTGATATTTATATCTTTAGCTCATAATTTTATATAAAAAATATTACTTTATTTGCATATATAAAATATACTCTAAAACTAACAGCTAATTCCAATACAAAACCATACTTTATCCAAAATAAGTAGTAAGAATTCTTTCCTCTAAAATTAATAGACTTTAGGTGTAATTATTTTTAATTCAGAAATGGTGCGAAAAAGTAAAATCCTACAGAAATCCTACCGAAAAATGCAAAAACTGGGATAAAAGACGCCTGAAAACGGAAAAAATTCCGGAAGTATTAATTACGCCTAAGGTCTAATATAATTTTCAACAAAAATTTTAGAATAGAGAGTAAATAAAAGGAGAACATTATACCAAAAAGGACGTTTTAAATCGGCTTTAATATTAAGTGCGGCTTCTACCTCTTTTTGCTAACACGCCACCTTGTTGACCAGCAATTCTCTCATGAATTACTCTCTTAACATAGTTACGCCTATTCCTGATAATAGGGATGGGTGTCTTTCTTTCTTTAGCCTCAACTTTTGGGGTCTGACTACGAACTTTTCCCGCTTTTGTTAGGCTACCGTGAGAACCAGGCATTCTTAAAATCCTCCAAAAATTAACTGATGAAATAAAGAAATATACACTTTTAAAGTTTATCCAAAAACATTGTGGAATTAATATTATTTATAAAAAGTAAATAAAAAATGGGAAATGGTTATTTTTTTCTTTCAATTTTTTTAATCACGGGTTCTGCCACTAGAGTTAAAACATCCCAGGTTGGGCAACTTGCAGGAGCATAGCAGGTCTCTAGCCATTCAAGTTCATAAATAGACATACCTGATTGCATAGCAGCGGCAATCACATTAATTTTTTGATGCACATCCTCATAACCCACAATTTGAGCCCCAAGAATTTTACCCTTCTCATCGGAAAAAATCTTGATTCTTATTAGCTTACCACCAGGAAAATACTCCGGCTTAGAAGAGCCAGTAATCTTACCAATAACCGGTTTAATCCCGGCTCTTTCCAACTGAGCCAAAGTAGGACCGACAGCAGCTAGCTGAATGTCAAAAATTTTTGTTATCCTTGTCAAGAGTACACCTGGGGGCATCTGGGCTTCGCCACCCACAGCGTTAATGCCGCAAACCTTACCCATCCTAACCGCAATAGTACCCATTCCCTGGGGTGTTGGTTCTCCTGTTACGAAGTCTGGATATTCTGTACAGTCACCTGCGCTGTAGATGTCTGGGACATTTGTTTCGCATTTTTCGTTTACCTTTATGTATTTGGTTGTCCCTAGTTCTACTCCTGCCTTTTGAGCTATATCTGTATATGGTCTTACGCCGGCTCCTATAAGCACCATGTCTGCTGGTAATTCTTTGCTTTCTTTTGTTTCTCGGTTTTCGATCAGTACTTTTTCCACTTTTTCTCCGCCTAGTACGGCTTTTGCTGCGGTGTTAGTGTATACTTCCATTCCGTGTTTCTTCATTTCCTCTTCTACTAGTTCTGCCATGTCTGGATCTATCATTAGTGGTACTAGGCTGGGTAGGAATTCCACTATGGCCACTTTTAGTCCTTTTTCTACTAGGTTTTCTGCGGCTTCTACTCCAATAAGTCCTGCACCTATTACTACTGCGTTTTTTGCTTTTTGCGCAGCAGCTTCTATCTCCATTGCGTCCTTTATGGTTCTGAGGAAATAAACTCCTTTCTTTTCCTCGACTCCTTTTATTGGGGGTGCTGCGGGATGGGAACCAGTAGCAATGACTAATTTGTCGTAATTTATGGTCTCCTCTTTACCGGTTTTGATGTTTCTTATTTTTACAGTTTTGGCTTTAGAATCAACGTCGATTACTTCTGTTTCTAGCCTGAGGTCTATTTTTGCAAAGTTTTCATACCATGCTGGTTCATGTTCCATAAGATCGGTAAACTCGGGAATAATTTTTGAAATAGTGTAAGGTAAACCGCATCTAGAATATTCTGGGTATTGTTCACGGGTTATTAAAACGACCTCACATTTCCTATCAGTTTTTTTGGCCCAAAGTCCAGCTGTTGTACCAGCGGCTCCGGCGCCCACTATCACTATTTTTGTCATTTTTCTCTCAACTCATTTTCTTGTTTCCGTTTAGCCATGGACTCAATTTATAATTAAAATTTTTTGCAACCTTTTTTTGCCATGAAAATCGTTTTCATAATTTGTCTAAAGAGCGAAGCTTAAGTAGGTTGCTATGAAAAACTTGATATTTTCATACTTTGTCTAAGAAGCGAAGCTTAAGTAGGTTTATTTTAAAATTAGAACCTTTTTAATCATACAATTAATTGAATTTTAAGGGCAACAAATCAATGAGTTGTAGAAGTTAGGGACATTTGTCACCCCTTGCTGTTAATTGGTAGGA
>NZ_JBRAKS010000027.1:0-19377 GCF_052745115.1 Candidatus Jordarchaeum sp. | reverse complement strand
GATACAACCCTTGCAAAAACCGTTCTCCAGCTACGGAGATTGAAAGTTTTTTACTTGTGTAATTTATGATTTGTTAGAAATAATATTAGTAAAATTTAAATTTAGTAAAAATTAATAATGTTTACATGGAAGAAACTTTTCCAAGAGACCTAGAGGCGAATCTTCTGAAATGGATGGGAAGAAGGGAAGCATACGCGATTAGGGGTCCGAGGCAAAGCGGCAAAACAACTCTGCTAAGGATTCTGGAAGGAACCCTGAGGAAGGAGAGAATAAATGTTGTTTTTCTGAATTTTGAGGATCCTGATATACTTGAGGCTTTTGAAACAGACCCTAAAAGGTATGTTAAAAGCTTTCTGGTGAAAGAGGGCAGATACTGTTTTTTGATGGACGAGTACCATTACGTAAAGGATCCCGGCAAGAAGCTTAAATTGTTGTACGATACTTTTGAGGATGTCAAGTTCATTGTTACCGGTAGCTCCTCGCTAGAGATTAGCGGTGCCATGGCAAGATTTCTTGTTGGAAGAGTGTTTTTCTTCGAATTATTTCCGTTCAGTTTCCACGAGTTTCTAGTTGTAAAAGATTTGAGGCTGGCAAAAATCTATGAGGAGAAAAACAAAAGGATTAAAGAATTTCTGTTAGGAGAAGAAAGAGGAGAAACTGAGGTTGAGGAGAAAGATATTTTCTTTAAGGAATTCAAGCCGTTCTTTGATCAGTACGTAATATTTGGTGGCTATCCTTCTGTGGTAAAAGCGGAGGATTTTGAGACAAGAAGAATTATTCTGAAGAACATTTACGATACTTACGTTTCAAGGGATGTAGTGGAATTTCTCAAATTCACCGATGCTCTCAAGTACAGGCGTGTTGTTAGGGCTTTAGCAGTACTGGTTGGAAACATGATAAATTACAATGAAATCTGCACAACCTGCCAAACCTATTATCAAGAACTTATGAGGATGATTTCAGTGCTCTCAGAAACCTACATAGTAAACCTGATACAACCATTCTACAGAAATCCTGTGACAGAACTGAAAAAAGTTCCCAAAGTATACTTTTTTGATACGGGCTTAAGGAACTATATAATAGACAATTTCAACCCCCTAGAAAAAAGAACCGACAGCGGAGCACTAATAGAAAATAATGTTTTCCTAAGTCTGAGAAACATTTTCCAAGATGCGACGATAAACTATTGGAGAACCATAGCGAAAGCAGAAGTAGACTTCGTGCTCAGAATAAAAGACGCCATAGTCCCCATAGAAGCCAAATATCAAAGCTTCAAAGAACCGAAAGTTTCAAGAAGCCTGAGAAGCTTCATCAAATCCTACGAAACGAAAAGAAGCCTCGTCATCACAAGAGACTTTTGGGGGAAAACAAAAGTCAACAACGCAACCATCCTCTTCGCTCCAGCCCATTACCTGTGAACTATCCTCATCTCCCACAGCAGAATCCGGTTCTTTAAAACAAGAATAATTTGCACAAATCACCATGAAAAACCTTCACGTGATTTGACTAAAACATGTGTGTCAAACACCAGGTTGCCCTGTAACCTTCAAGTCGCTTTTGCTCCTCGGTTCTGAGTTCGGCGAGAATCCTCCTCACCTCTTCCGGGCTCTTCTTTATAACTCCGAGGAAGAGCCGTAAGGCACTGCAGTCTTTCTTTCCCTCAAACTCGTCAATGAGAAACTTGATAGCATCATTAAAGGTAAAATTTCTGAGCTCAGCCTGAAGCCGGCCAACAATCTCTAAAATTTCGGTTGTGCCTGCTAATCGGTTACGCAAAACAAGGTGGAGTCTATTTTCCAAGGCTTCTATATGTGTGGAAAATGATGGATCTAATCGCAGGGCGTATTTTATCCGAAAACATCCGATATTTAACAGCTTAAAAAATTGGAGAGAATGGAAAATACTATTCTCTCTGAATTTAAGCCATTCTGTTTATATGCCATATGAATATCATTGTTGGACTATAGTTTGGATACCTGTTGTCAAAGTATATGGGAATACTGGTCATCGTTGCATTGGCACATTCTGTATAGTCTGTGAACATAAACATGACTTCATGACAATCCAAGTTGTGTGTTGTATCATAGTACCAGTTCCACATGCCGTCTGTTTGTGGTTCGATGAACCATATTCCATCAGTGCACTCTATTGCTACAAATGCGTGACCAAATCCGCCGACTGGAATTAAGTCATATGTAACTGTCTTCTGAGCTATACTATAGTTTACCCAATTACCTGCACCATCGTAGCCAAACCATACCATATAGTAGGTTCCGTTATCTGGTGGTTTCCATATGATATTTGCCATAGAAGTATAATTGTCAGGATAGGCGTATGTTATGTATGGAACTGCTGTAAGATAACTGTATGGATAATCACTTATGAGGACATTGAATTCTGTCTGGTTATAAATTGAGAAATAAACGCCAGTACCTGTCATCACTTGAAAATGTATTGCTAAGTCACTCATATCAGTACCATTTTCTGGAGATAATATTTGTGAGTAAGATATTGGTACATAGTAATATCCAGCAAGTATCCATGGCACTAGTATTGTATTCGTAGCCAAAACAGTCCAATCAACATCATACGTATATTCAAAGATTATTGCTTCCATAGTAACGAATAGTCCTCTCCAATTCATCTCTTTCATGTGGTTTATCAGCATTATGCTGAAATCTCCGCACATGAAGTATTCATTGTATTCTAGTTCATCGGTACGGTCAATGTTTATTAGCCAATTGTAGACTTCTTCTGGTGTTGGAATTACTGGACTGGTTAGAGGTTGTGTCCACAGGTCATATAGTGATTGATATTGTGCTGAGAGTAATAGATATTCAGCTTGTAGGTCTTGGTAATCTGATTGTAGTTGAGTATAGTATGCTAACAGCTGGTCGTATTCGCTTTGCAATTGTGCATTTGTATATTGTAAGTTCTCTATTTCTTGATTCAAATCATCTATTTGTGCCTCTAACACTGCAATTTGGTTCTGTAGGTCTGCTATCTGTGCGTTTAATAAGTCAATCTGGTCTTGTAAATTGTTATATTGAACCAATAAACTATCATAGTCATCCTGTAGTTCCTGATGTTCTGTTAAAAGTTGACTATATTCCGATAGAAGTGTTTCATAATTGTCTAACAAATCATTGTATTGCTGACATTTTTGGTCATACATCTGAAGTAACTGCTCATAGTCTTGCTGTAGTTGTGTATCCTGCAACATTAAGGGGAATGGTATAACCTTCCCTTGTCCTTGTAAATATATGCCTATCACGCCGACTGTTAATAGAGAACCTGCTATAATTCCTACTAGGGCTATTGTTTTCCATCTCTTCAAAGTCTTTCCCATCTTTATTTATCACCTCCTTTTACAATTGTTTGATTGAAGTTCCTTTCAATCATCATCCAACAGTCTGGTCGCCAAAACCTACCACATCTTAACACGAAGACATGGAATGGTTGGTACTCAAGTCCTTCCCGAAGGATCCCCCGGATAAATGAAAGGAATCCCCCTCGCTAGCCGAACTTAACGCCAGAGTGGGATTGTTTCTAAACTTGTTTTTCTAAGATTTTCCACAACCGGTATTCGATAATCAACTCTGCAACCTCCAAATAAGCGACAAGGCGGCAACCAATGGGGCAACCGTGGAACAAGATATTTCTGGTAACAAGCATGGGATTCCCCCCGAGGAATGATGGCTGAACAGTTTTGCGGAATCTATTTCTGATCCCATGTCTGGTCTTTCCGGATGATTTAGGTTGATGTTTTTATTGTGTGTGAATATCCAGTCTCTTTCTAGGGCTCTGGTTTTGAAGGAGTATGGGTTGCAGGGATCTAGGGTGCCGCCTGTTGCTTTCCGGACCTGAGCGGCTATTGTTTTGTTTCTTGTTTGCTCCGTGATGTTGGAGAATTTTCTTTTGACTTCTTGCTTGCTTATATCTTCTCCTGAGTGTTCGACTATTACCTTCGGTCCCTTATGGTATCCTATTTCCCAGCTGTCATGGCAACAGCTATCTTTCTTAACAGGTTCCGGTAGGCTTCTTACTGCTCTATCTTTTTTGTTGGAGTTTAAACCGAACAGTTCACACATTCTTATCCCCCCTTTAAACTTGTTTTTATTTTCTTTATTAGCTTCTAATCATATTTTTCAATGATTATTCTTTCTATCTCGGCGTCTGCCTGGGATATTTCTTTCAGTTTTCCTATTATGGTGTATCTGTCTTTGGGGCTGAAGTCTAGTAGGTCTTGGAGTGAGAGTTGGTAGATGTACCACAGGTAGTTTAGGCCGTTGATTACTGGGCAGTATATTTCCAGTTTCTGTGGTTTTTGGTCTAGGAGTGTGAAGAAGTTGAATCTTAGTTCGAATCTGCCTACGCAGGCTTTCAAGCAGTTTTTTGGGCGGTCCAGTATTTTCCAAACCTGTTCTTTTCTTTGTGGTTTTTGGCGGTGCATTTTTACCCCTATTACTGCCTCCACTGGGTAGATGGAACTTATCCAGGATTTGAAGTCTTCTGGACTTGGCCAAGGGTCGGCTTCCATTATTTGGTTGTTGGGATAGGAGTGGGAGTGGAAGTTTCCTATGGGTTTCCCTCTTCCGAGCAGTCTTCCTACATGGTTGATTCTGTTTTCTTTGGAGTTGTCCCACTCTACTTCTCTGTCTCTTCTTTTCGCTGTTTGAAACGGGGCTACTCCTATGCAGACGTATTCTTCGTTGAGCTCGTCCGGGTAGCCGAAGAGTACGCCTGCTGTTTCTTTGGGATAGGTTTCGGTTATGGAGAATATGATGCCGATGATGGCTTCCAGATTCACCGTTATGGAGTCGAAGTAATATTCTTCCCCCATTGCTTTCACCCCTCTATGCTTTATTTTTTGGTGGAATTTTTTATTGGTTTAGGTTAGGATGAGTGTGGTTTGCCTTTCGTTTTTTTCGTGGGCTGTTTTTATGATGTTTAGCTGTTTTAGTTGTTGGAGGTAGTAGGAGAGCACTCTTTTCCCGGTGTTTGGATCGTCTTTGTACTTGCTGTACTTTTCGTCGGTTTCTACTAGGTATTCTAGCAGTTCTTTTTGGCTTTCCACTTTTCCGTCGAATTCTAGGAGGGTTTTGATTATTTTGAAGTGGTCTTCGGTGAGGGTGTTGGTGTTTAGCGGTGTTACCTGGGGTTCTCCGTAGGCTACGCCGTCTCTCTTTTTGAAGCTGAATATGAAGCCGTTGTATCCTCTTCGGGATAGGGTGTCTCTAACTGCGCATATGGCGGGTATGGCGTTTGTTGCTGCACTTACTGCGATTGTGGTGTCTTGTTTTAGGTTTTTTTCCTGGATCCAGTGGTCGAAGCTGAAGAGTACGTCGTAGTAGTTTTCGGGATTGGCTTCTAGGGATTCGTGCTTGGAGATTCTGGCGGTGTCTAGGATTTCGCGGATTTCTTGGTGGTGGGAACTATTATATGGGTCTTTGGGATTGAATATTAGTAGCCACCTTTGCGCGGGGTAGAACTCGTTGCTGATGAAGTGGTCTCTTACTGATGAGTCTGGATTTACTGGTAGTACTAGCCATTCTATTAGTTTCATTGGTGCTCCCAAACCAATAATAGTTACATTATTAATGTAACTGTGTAATATTACACGTAACATTTATATATAAGTTTTACGGTAAAAAATATTGTAAAAGAAGAAAGGATGGGATGGTCACGGTTTCAAACCTCCTACAAGAGGAAATAATCTCCATCATAAAATCCTTGGAAGAGGAAAGGCAGCAGAACCAGAAACTCCTCAAGATAGGTGAGCTTCTTCAAGGGATTTTCCCACACGCTTTCAAAACTCACCGTCCCAGCTCTAAAGCCGTTATTATGGAGGATATTTCCACTCCCACTCATAAACCTCCTTATTATGACCCGAAAAAACCGGTGGCTGATTTAGAGGTTAGATCGAAGTGGGTTTTGTCACATTGTAAGGATAATCCTATACTATATATTGGTGGTGACGGCTCCAAGTTTGTTATGCCGCAGGGGGGAGTTGTGCGTTTTAAGGGCGTGGTGCACACTCCAGCGGATAATCCAGTTATTAAGTTTCAGGGAGGTTTTTCCAGCAAGCTCGATGTGCAAGGAGGGTTGGATGTTGAAATGTTTGAAGTAGAGGCTCAGGGTCTACGCTGTATGATTCATAGGTTACATGGTAAGCCTCTTAACTGTAAGTCTGAGAGGTATGGTTGCCCTCGGGAAAGGGATGGCTGTGAGTTGCAGTATTTGAAGCCTATGAAGGGGCGTACTGTGGCTTTTTTCGATCGTCCACTTTCCAGTATGTATTTTCAGAATTTTCACGGTACTTCGAGGCAGAGGTTGGTTGATGCTCAGAGAAAGCTGTTTGAGGCTTGTAAACGGTTTAATACGCCTCTGATTGGGGTGGTGGTTTCCAGCAAGTCTCATGATATTATTGACACCATTATGAATATGCTGGATCACACTTATGGTTACTATCTGAATCCTGCGAATGAGGTGGCGGAAACCGTGGTGGAGTGGATTGAGAACAATATGGAGTTGGCTGAAGAATTAGCCAGAACTAGTGGAGTGCCTGAGCCCCGAAAGGTTATTAACGAGATCATATCCCGGCATACTTCTGATCATTTTCGGACCATTGATTTTCAGGTGGTTGATGGTTTAGTTCAGAATGTTGAGGAGCGTACTGTGGCTTTTGAGATTAATACCCGTGTTAATCCTTATGTTGATACTTTGGGGCGCTGGTATCCGGATACTTCTATTCAGTTTTTCTACGTGGGTTACCTTATTGATTGGGCTCGGGTAGAGTATGCTTATGCAACTCCTGGGGAAGCCTATTTACACTATTTGGTTCAATCTACTATTATGCCGACTTATTATCCTGCGGTTTTGGCTATTTCGCATAAGCTTTGCACTATTAATATGCAGGTTGCGGATTTGATTCGGGTTATTGCTCAGGAGTTTGGTATTAGGGATTCTATTAAGATTTTGACTAAAAGACTGTTTTGAGGTGTGAATGATGGGTGTAATTTATAATGCTCCGGTTGGAACTGTGAAGTCCACTGTGGGGCTTCACTTTTTCGTTGGAAATTATTATTCTGCAACTGAGGTGTGTGAGCCGGTTACTCGTAGCTTGCCTCAGATTGTTCAAATCCTGGAAGATGGTAAAGTTTCTTTGGGTGTGATTTTTAGCGAGGAGCAGATTTCCCCCACTGCACTAAGTAACATACTTATCAACTTGGGGGACAAAATAACAACTCTGAACAAGGAATTCTTTGAGGGGATGTTGGAAAAAACTTCCAATCGTTATTTCTTCGGCGTACGGGTGGGAGAATGGAGTGAGGCTTTTGTTCCTTGTGAGCCACGAGAGTTGCTTAGATTAGATTCGGTGGTTTACACTGCTACCAAGGATCAGTTGAAGTCTTTTATTGAAGCGAATAACTTTGATTGGCTGGTTACACTCACATCGCTTATAAATAAGAGCAATACTAATTTTGCTAATATTGCACGGTTGCTAGTGGAATATTTTACTGAGGTTGACGGTTTTAGTCCGGCTAGTTTGGCAAGAGTGATTGTGGCTTGTTCTAAGATGACTAATATTGCTTCTCCACAGTTAGAATCTGTTATGCGTAGACTTTTGGATCCGAGATACGAGTTGGGCATTGTGACTTCTTTTGAGAATGATGCGTTTTCCGTGCAGTGCACTCAGCCACTAAATACAAAGGATACTCCTTTGGTGGCTGTGGATGATTATGAGGGATGCACCCACATAGGGGTTATTGTTGAGAGAACTGAATCTGAGTTTAAAGCTCGAATATCTAAAACCGTTATAGAAGTTGAAGAAAAGGGTAAGAAGAGGAAGAAAGTGATCACGGGGCAGGCGGTAACTTTGGGTTCTCCAGTCCGTATGGTTCGGGGCTCAGACATTGAGCCCATTTTCAAATTTAGAGATAGTGACGTTATCTCGCTAGAGATAGGAGTGATTCCCGGGGTTGTGAATGCTGATGGTTCTCTCTTCCCTTATAGGATTATTCTTAAGCCGGGGGAGAACTGTAACGGGGCCATCATTGCTCTTAGTGGCAGAGGGAAAACGAATACTGCGGAAATGCTCTTGCTGAGGGCTTTAATGCATAATCGTATGCGCGGCCGACATCTTAAGATGGGGGGTGTGGTCCTAGACAAACATGGAGAATATTATCAAGATTTTAGGAGTCTGGTACCACTATTTAAAACGGAGAAGCAGAACGGACTAATTATTGTTGATCCCTTTGAGGATCAAAAATACCGTATTCCAGTAGAGCGAATTCCCTTCTGGGTCTTCACAAAAATAACTGGGTCCCAACAAGCAGAATTTGTCATTAGAGACCTTCTGAAAGCGTTATACCAAGAGGAAGGTGTAAACAAGCTTACTGGGGAAAAAATTGGGGCCCCGAAAGATGAATCGGGCAAAGAGCGGTTGAACCTAGTCTCCCTCCAAGCTCTCAACTGGTTTATAAGAGCCGATGAGCCAGACGCGAAGTCTCTTCTTGAGGGGAAACCTTACCATAAAGAGACTATAAGAGCGGCTTTAAGATCTATGAAAACAGCTAAATCTTTGCGGAACATAATTCAGGGCGAGTGGGATGATGACGAAGAGCAGTATAAACCTGTTGCAGTGGAAGGCAATCTCTACGGGGAGCTTTGGAGGGCACAGTATAATGGCGACTGGATAATAATTAACTGTTCCCGATTTGAGAAGGAAGAACGCTCCATACTCGAAACATTGATTATAGAGCAGGTAAAATCTTGGAGAGAGAAGGCGTTTATAGAGGATAAGGCCGGCTTCAGTTCTCATCCACTATTCTACTTTATTAATGAGGAAATGACTGAATCCTTTGTTTGGATGGTTGAGGAGGAGATAAAGAGGCTATCGGATATGGCAACTGGCGCCCGCAAATATCGTATGGGCTATCTCTACATTTTCCAGTCTCTGCGGGGAGTGGAGCCATTCGTTGTGAGCCAAGCTGCGGGTTTCATATCTGTTCTTCAGGTGCCTCAGGAAACTGATAGACAGGAAGTGCTCAGAAGAGTTCCTACCGACTTTACACCCTACGAGTTTTACATTCAGCATGGAGACACGGGGGAAGCGGTTATGAGCAACATTGTTATTGACACTCCGTTTCCAGTTAAGGTCAGCCTGTTTGAAGATTTAAAAACTTCATTGCTTGCTAGTGAAAAAAGCGAGGAGGATTTAGACAGGGAAGAGTCTCTCTTTAAAGAGCCATAAGTTTTGAAGGGTGTGGTTATGAGAATAATTCACTTAGCAGATATTCATTATGGCATAAACCGGCATTCTCGGATGGATGCTCGGGAATCTCTTCCTGAGATAACATTGCTCTGCGAGGATTATCTTTCCCGGGTTGTGAAGTACGCTGTTGATAATGATGCTGATTTCTTCTTGATTTGTGGTGACGTTTTTCACAGCTCCAATCCTACCACGACATTGATGAAAAGGTTTGCTAAAATACTAAAGCCCCTAATAGACAAAGGAATTCAAATAATCATGATAGCAGGAAACCATGACCTGCCAAAGCATGAAGCGCGTAGCTCTCCTGTGGATCTATTCTCTACCATAGCAGAGATATTCGCAGAGGGCGCGAAAACCTTCATAAACACCGCATCCGAAAAACCAGAACATGTAGAACTTGAATCGAAGAGGGGTGAGAAAGCAAGATTCTACTTGCTACCGTACGTTCATCCCATGAAAGCGGTTAAGGTTTTTGAAAAAGGAGAAGAAAAAGCTCAAATGAATTCGGAGTCGATAAGAAAAATTTGGGAAGATGTAATAACTGAGCAAATTGGTAGATTTGTTACGAGAGGCGCGAAACTGGGTAAAGCCGATGCCTCTATCCTTTGCTGCCACCTTACGACGAGTAATGCTGTGATGGGGGAACTGGATCTACTGGTTTCTGCTTTCGATGAAGCACTTCCCATTTCCGTTTTGCAGAAAGATTCATTCGACTATGTAGCTCTGGGGCACGCTCACAGACACCAGGTTGTGAATCATTACCCTCCCGCGGTTTACAGCGGATCTATACACCATGTCAGCTTCAACGAGGAGGGAGAAGAAAAAGGATTCATAGATCTAACCATAGAGAATGGCGAAACAACTTGGAAGTTTATTAAACTGGATGTTCGAGAATACACCACCATCCGGGTGGACGCGGTTGGCTCTAATAATCCCTCGGATGATATAATTAGAGAAATTGAGAAAATTAGGTCCCAAGATGTGAGAAGAATTGCTGGAGCAGTAATTCGGCTGATTGTAAAGATTGAAGCTGAATCTCTAAAATATGTTAACTATGACCGGATATATGGCTCTTTAAAGGATGCAAGTTTCTGCTTGAAACCGGACTTCGAAATAGTAGGGGAGGAGAAGCAGGATCTATCAATTCCAGAAGAATTGGGCCCTATACAGGCTCTGAGAGAGTATCTGGAGTCTAAAAAATTAGATAAAGAAGAGGTTAATGCTATTTTGACTCTTGGTGAGGAGATAATAAGAGAGGTGGAGGAAAGAGGATGAACATACAGACTGTTAGCCTGAAGAATTTTAGAAGCTATGGGGAAACGGAGCAAATTTTTGATGTTTCCAATTATCCTATGGTGGTCATTGCTGGAGATAATGGTAGTGGGAAGTCTTCAATCATTGAAGCCCTGCTGTTCTGTCTATATGGAGATACGAGCATAACTAGGGGAAAGGGTGAGATGAAGAAAAGCGAGCTTCTCAACGACAAGACAAACAAGGACTCTGTGGTTTCGCTCACCTTTGAGCTAAATGGTAGCATTTACCAGGTGGAACGAACACTGGATAGAAAAAGAGGTACAAGTGGCCACGCCCGAATTATTGAAGTCGGTTCGAGTTCCGGACCGAAGGCAAAGCAAGCTGTAGCTCCAAAGGAGGTTACAAAGAGCATAGAGAGTTTAATCGGGATGGACTATGATTCTTTCACCCACTCCGTGGTGATGACACAGGGAGAATTTGAAGCTCTAACAGAAGCCAAACCTGCTAAAAGGAAAGATTTATTCATGAAAATGTTTGGACTCACAAAGTATGAAGATTATCTTAAAGAAGTAAAAAGTAGACAAATCAAATTAAACGCAGAGATGGAAAATATTTCCGGTCAAATTAAAATACTAGAAGCCGACGTCGAAAAAGAATCTGAAGCAAAGAAAAACTTGGAAGAAGCAGAGAAAGAATTTGAAAAAATAAAATCTGAAGTCGTTGAAACAGAGCAGAATAAAAAGAAGATCGAAGAAGATCTTAACCAAGCAAGTGCGGACAAAAAAGATTACGATAATCTTTTAGAAAAATTAGAACATATTCAGGAAGAAATAAACAGCAGACAAAGTGAACTCGAAAGTAAAGGGGACGAATATAAAGAGATTCTGGGAGCTGAGAATGAGTTAAAAGAGCTTCAACCGAAAATCAAAAAGTATAATGAACTGGAACCACAGCTAAAAGAACTCCAAGAAAAAGAGAAACAGAACCTTAAACTAACGGAAAACATCGATAAATTAGAAAAGATCATCAACACGAAAAGAGAAAGTTTGCAGAGTGAAATTCAAAGATTAACTAGGGAAAAAGAGGAATCTATTAGTTCAATCCAGGAGAACGCTAATCGGGTTAAATCTTTGGAGGGGGAAATCGCTGAGCTTGGCAATCCTGAATCGGAAATAATAGTCCTAGAGGAAAATAAGAAAAGTATTGAAACTGAAAGAGAAGCTGCTCTTAAGCTCTCGGTTGAGTTTGGAACAAAAATATCAACCATTAACGAAACACTCGGTACACTGGAAAAAACTACTGAGCCGAAGTGTCCGGTCTGTGGCAGTGATTTGACGGAAGAGAAAAAAGAAGAGAGAGTTAAACACCTAGAGAACGAGAAATCTCCCCTTGAAGCTGAAAAACGTAAGGTCGATAAAGAACTAGAGCGACTGAAGAAAGAATTAGAATCCATTGATAAAAAGATGAGACAAAAACAGAAAGCGTCGAAAAACTTGGAAAAAAAGAAGACTGAACTTCAAAGCCTTCAAAACAGAATTAGTGAACTGCAAACAGAAATTGAAAAAATTGAAAATGAACTAAAAACGAAGCAGGAAATTTTTTCCGAAGAGAGCTTTATTGAGGAAGAAAAGAAGCAAATCAAGCAGCTGAACGAACAAATAAAATCTTTGAAGTATGACCAGGAATTACATTATAAATTGGAGGGGGAATTCCAAGAACTAAGGGAAGTGCCTCAGAGAGATGCGGCTCTTAGAGAGAAAGTTTCGAGAAAATCGAAAGTTGTAAAAGAAATAGAAAATCTGGAAAAAATAATAGAGGAAAAAAATGGATTATACAAGGTTAATGAAAAAAGAAAAAACGAGCTCGAAAATGCTGCAAGAAGATGGGAAGAATTAGACAAGAAATCCAAAGAAATTGGAGAAAAACTCTCAAGGCTGCAAACCATTAAGGGCGAAGAGAAACAACGAGTAGAGCATCTGAAAAACGAACTCCTGGAAATAAAAAACAAGAAAGAGCAGCTTAAAACAGTTCAAAAAGAGTACGATGTAAAACGAATTATGGACAAAAGACTCAGCATACTTGAAGAGGCTTTCAGCAAGGATGGCATACCTTTTATAATGCTTAAAAAAATTATGCCCTTAGTGGGAGCCAGATCCACTGAACTGCTGCACAAATTGACGGAGGCTCAGCTGGGATTAGAAGTCAGCATGGAGCAGGACAAAATATACGTCAAGGTTCTTGAGGGAGGAAAATCAAAACATGTCGGTAGATACAGTGGCGGAGAAAAAATGAGAATCAACTTCGCCCTGAGACTCGCAATCAGCGAATTACTAACCAAAATGGGGGGAAGAACTGCTTGTATAGAATCCTTGATGATTGATGAAGGATTCGGAACACTGGATGACGATGGAAGGCAAGCCATAATCAACATTTTCAATTTACTGGGAAGCAGCTTTAAGAAAATAATTGTAATAACTCATGTTAAGGAAGTTCAGGAGATGTTTCCAGTTCAGTTCAGGGTAGAAAAGGTAGGAGATTTCAGCAGAATAATTGCTCCCTGAACGTTAGAGGGGTGATAAGATGTCGAAAGAAGGAGATAAGTAATCAGAAAAATCTATGGATGTATCAGAGAAACAGAAGGAGAAGGGAGATAAAGAAAAGGTGGAGGATTTTTTTCGATCTATCAAAACTCCTACAGCAGTTAGAAGATGGAAACCCGGAGGTACGTGAGAAAGCTATAATTGTCCTAGATGATTACGCATGGATAATTCAGAAGTTTTATGAAGTTCCTGGGAAACTTGAGGAATTGCTAAATGATCAAAGCCCAAAAGTTCGTGCTAGTGCAGCTTATGCCATTGGTAAATACGCTGAAGGAGGACTTGTGGATAGGATTATTCGATTCTGGTTCTTATGTTTTGCCTGTTGTGGCTTTCGTCTTATCTGCGAGTAGGTTTTGCCGCTCTTCTGCTGATTGTGGTTCCGAAGTGTTTTTAATAAATGGGTTCAGGTTGGCGGGTTCGAAAAGAGGCGTTCTAAACGCTTCTTTTGGGAAAATAACGGTGTCCAGGTAGCCCTCATCGCCAAAAAATTGCCTGAAACACCATTTCCCTCCTTCTTCCACAATTCCCGGGCATCATAAAAGAGCAGGCGGGAAACAATTCAAACCCTGGCAAGGCATCAGCACCAGAATTGATTATTCCAATAAAACTGGTAGAATTATTAGCGGACGAAAATGAATACGTAATCCAGAAAGCTGCGGATGCCCTTACAAAATACCATGATAAGGAGCTCATGGATATTGCCATATTTAAATTTATAGAAATATTAAAGGAAAAACCATCAATAGCCGAAAAATCATATCTACCCGAGAGGATCTTGTGTTTACGATCACTTTACCCCACGTACGAGAAAATACTTGACGAAATGAAAAAAGCCGGAAAAACAAATTCTACAACTTAACAGAGTAATATGTTAATAACTTAACAAATGACATAACCTACTTATTTAACTGCAAGAAAGACAGACTAGGAATCCGTAGTAGCAGCGGCCTATAATAAAAATTTTTATTAGAGAGAATAATTAGGGGTAACGTTTATAAAGCATGAAGTTATCAGGATTTAAATTGCTAAGCTCGGCACTAGTATAGAATTATTAAGAACTTGGGGGAACTGGAATTAATGTTTTAGTCTAGGATGTGGTTACTCGAATTCATTTACAAATTTATTGAGAGGGTGAATTTTAGAAATATTTTCGAATTGATGATGTAGATGAATTTACCGAATATTCATATCGTGTAAGATGATCCAAATGGTTTGGATCGTTAAGTCTGTTAATTGATGAGGTTGGGAAAATGAAGGTTGGAGGTTTAGATAATGTTATTGTTTTGTGATGTTTGTGATAAAAGAACTTTGGCAGTAAGATACACTCTTTATAGGGCGTGGGAAGCTTCTGAGCACACCTTTTGCAGCTTGAGACGTCTTAGAGAATGGCTGGGAAAATGGAGACAAAATGCGGATACGTTAGGATACTTTAGAACCCCCAGTTTGACTCCTCCGCACTGTTTCAATAAGGAGAGAGAGGAAATAGTGGAAGATTTAAGGGAACCGAGAGCTGAGAAAAACTTTAGAGGCCAAAGATTAAATAGTCCAGACTGGTTTAAGAAGAGGAAAGAGGAAATTATAAAAGATTTAAGGGAGGAAGAGCTAGAGATTGTGGCAAGGGTGGAGAAGGCTCTGGAAAACATTATATCTTGATACTTGGACTTGGTGCGCGGGTTTACATATCTTCGATTTTGCTTGCTTCAAGGGGGCTGTGGAACTGTGTTTCGATTTTGAGCACCAAACAATCACTCTTACTTATAACGAGGATTACTCGTTAAGCTTATTTTCCGGAGAAACTATTATGGAGATAATTCAGAGTTACAAGGAACACGTTAACTGGATGGAGGAACAGCATAGAAAACTGGAACTAATGAAATTCGATGGAGACTTTGTTGATGGTGATGGTAAACAAATGATCCGTTGTATGTATGACAAAGAATACAAGTTCGACCAGGTGGATCATCTTGTAAAATACATAAAGTACTTGTTATATTCTGAGGAGGAACCGGAGGAAAATACCTCTGATAGTGAATTTGATTGGGATTACTTTGGAGAAGTTACCGAAAAAATGCGGGAACGGATAGAGAATGAAACGCCATTCAAATATGGAGAATACATAGTCACCGATTCTGGATTTAGTTTCGAATTGGTAGATGAGAGAGGCTTGGGTTCTGGAATCGAGCTGTATGAGAATGTTAATATGGAAATTGGTCTAATGTATACGGTGAACTCATGAAATCAACAAAACCTTCAAGTTTAGCGAAATGGACGGAGATGGAATCGTAGAAACTTGAAAAAAGTCCACCAACAGATACCGGACGTTCTCCACAATTAACTAAAATCATAGTAAATTGGGGGGAACCATTCAGGAATGGAAAAATGGATATGTGTGAGTAATAATCATCTAAAAATTAGCATTTAGATGTAAAATATTATAATAACAACTTTTCGCCCTATTTCAAAGCATTATTCGTGAGGGAGTTCTTTTTTCTTTTACTAGGAGAATCATGATAGGAGTTGATTGTGATGGTGTATATATGTGGGAAGTGTGGGAAAAAAATAACAAGAGAGAATCTTTCACGGGATCGAATTCAATGTCCTGAATGCGGTTACCGTGTCCTTTACAAAAAACGGCCGCCCATAGTTAAGCGTGTGAAAGCCCGGTAGAGGGGATGCGATGAGAAAGTATTTTAGTAAAACTTTAAAGATATAATATGATACAGGTACAAATAGAAGTGCTTCGGGTCGAAATCTTGTTTGTGAATTACTGAAATGGGGGTTAAGCGTATGGATGATATTACTCATTTTCTTGAGGATAGGGAAATCCGTAAGGCTCTGGAAAAAATAGTTAGGTATGAAGAAAAGAAGAGGAAGGAATACAAAACTGACCCGATTTGGAGAGGAATGAGGGATCTAAAGCCGTACTGGAGCTGGCAGGATGTCGGTGTTCACTGGTCGATAGTTCACAAGTTGCTGTCGGCGGATATAATAAAGGCTTAAGGTGGCAGGAGAAAGGAGTACCTTCTCGTGAAGAGAAAAAAAGTAGAGAAAAGCCTTGCCACTTATATTGCTGAAAAGTGCTGCGAATACACCACAAGTGTCAGGGAAGCCATCAGAATAGCAAGATTATCGAAAACGAAAAAAGAAGTGGATAAGAATATTGAAACAATAATGAAATACAGGTAAAATAAAGAGCAATTATTTCAGATGGGAAAATAAATTGTGAGTGATTGGCAACTAGATTTCTATGATTCTTTCCCTCATTTTTTTGCGAATTTTAAATAAGCATTAATATCAAACTTTTAATGTGTATACTAGGAATGAAGGATTAGAGTGAAACTCGTTTTTTCGGGTGAGAACATGAAGATTGGGATTGTTTTGTTGAGCGGTGGGCTGGACTCTACAACCACTGCGGCCTACGCCAAGAGTCTGGGCTACGAGGTTCACGCCATAACGGTTCACTACGGTCAAAAATTGAGTAGAGAAATCAAATCCGCAAAAAAGGTTGCCAAAATACTAGGGCTGAAACACAAGATACTAGATATTTCCCCGTTTAAGGAGATGGGTTGGTACAGTGCTTTGACTCATCCTGAACTGTTTGCGGTTCCTAAGGATAGAAGTGTGGAGGAAATGATGGGGGATGTTCCCATAACTTATGTGCCCCTGAGAAACACCTTCTTAATCGTCTTGGCTGCGGCATACCTGGAGTCCGAGGTTCTGCACAGAATTGAGAGATTGGGCATGGATCCCGAGGAAATTGAGGCTAGAATTTTTATTGCGGCGAATGTTTTGGACTACTCGGGTTACCCGGATTGTAGACCGGAGTTTTACCAGAAAATCAACGAATTGATGAGGGTGGCCACTAAGGCTGGTTCGAAGTATAATGTGGAAATGAGGGTAGAAACTCCTCTAATTTATAGGAATAAGAGGGAGATAGTGGAGCTGGGGACGGAGTTAGAGGCACCCTTGGAATGGACTTGGAGCTGCTACGAGGGGGATGAGGTTCCCTGTGGTAAGTGCGACTCCTGCTTGCTGAGAGCCAAAGGGTTTAAAGAGGCTGGAATAAGGGACCCCCTTCTTGAAAGGCTGAAGAGAAGGGCAAATTGTGAAAATTGAATTATAATACATTAGGATTGATGACGGCAAAGTTGATTTTTATTTTAATGATAATTTTAAATTCAAGTATATTGTTTAGTAAACTATTTTCTTGCCGTTTATGGTTTCAGAGGGGCGCTGAATCTTTTTTTAGATAATATTGCTCCAATTATCAAAATTTTTGTCTAAAAAAGCTGAGGATGTTCTCAAAAATATTTCTTAAAAAAGGCGCCTTTTTTGCGAATATCTCAAAAATATTATCCAAATAATGGTATAAAAACTAAATATTTTTGCGAAAACCACAAAAATCGCCGAAACCTATATATATTTAAAAAAGAAGTAAATGTAAAAAAGGCTGAGTCGACGAGTATGTGGAAAACTTCCCCTCCTCCCAATTTCACGCCCTCCTCCCCTATGTTTTATCTCCCCTCTCCCAGCATCTTGTTTTTAATCGTCGGCGATGAAGCCTCCCCTACTTTTGTGAGCTTCCAAATCCAAATTCCAGTTTAAGTTTGTGATTATCCCCCTACCTTTGCTTGTGGTGGGGGAAAGCGATTTTTACCGTTTTTCAAGATGCAGATCTTTTGATGGGTCTTTTACGGGTTCTTTCTAATTTTTGTTTTGCTTATTTTCTGTTTTTCTTTTTCTTTGCTTTTTCGTCAAATTCGAATAATTCTGGGGCATTAAATTCGGAAGAGAATTTTTTTATTCGTTTTTTATTCAGAAATGGTGCGAAAAAGTTTAAAATCCTTCAGAAATCCTACCGAAAAATGCAAAAACTGTGATAAAAGACGCTTGAAAACGTAAAAAATTTCCGGAAGTATCAATTACGCCTAAGGTCTATTCATGTATCTCACCACTCTCCAATCTGGATTCCGAGATCATCTTTTTTTGTTAGAACGTTTAATTCATCCACTGATATAACTAACTTGTAAAGAAATCAAACCAAGAGTCAATTCTTTCAGCAGAAGAGTTTCAAACCATAAATTTTCATTCCAAGTGAAAATAGAACCACCCTAGCTTTAGCTCTTTAAACTCTTCGATTTTCGATTTTTTGTGCAATATGCTACCTAAATTGGCACGTAACGGTAATCAGAAATATTTTGATGCGGTGTGAGATTATTCCTGCTTTTATTTTTTTAGCTGTGCTTTGGTATCCCTGCTAGTTTCTTCTTCTCTGCCTTGTTTATAGTTTTTATAAAATCTAAGCCGAATTCAGCTTAGACTAGGAACATTTCTCACTACAAAACATAAGGCTTAACCTAAAAATCCGCTTCCTCCCCCGCTTCTTAAGTTCCCGCGATATAGGTGAGCATTAATAAGTTTAGCAAGTGTATAGTAGATATTGAACTCAGGAAAGCACTTAGAATACGGGGGGTTATAGATCTTTTAAAGGTAAGGAATTTTTAACTTGACTTTTAGAGTAGAGGTGGATTAAGAGTTGTGCAAGCAAATCTATAAAAAAGATATGAATCTGGTTTTTAAACTGTTTTGATTTAAGCCACTCTTCAGTGCAAAGCTTAATAAGCCAAGTTAACCGCTTAAATATTTACCGATTCCTCCGGACCAAAGTGAGAGAGGCGATTTCTCGGCGTAAACCTAATTATAGAAAAATCCAAGCCTAAATATAAGGCTACGTAAAAAGCTGGTCCAAATAATACAGGTAACCGTAAGGCATCGAAACCTGATGCAAATCATTTAACAAATAATGAAGGTTTGAATATGAAGGATGAAGACCCGAATAAAGGAAATAGTGAAGACCTTGTAGATAGAGATTGGGATGAAGAAGAAGGAAACGAAGAAGAAACCATCCTGAAAATATTAGTGCAACTTCTGGAAAACGAAAACGATGAGGAACGCTCAAATGCTCTAGAAGCCATCGCAGACTATGCCAGCGAAGGGATTACCGACAAATCTGCCCTGCCTAAACTGGTAAATCTACTTGAAGACAAAAGCCAAAATGTACGCATGAACGCCGCAATCGCCCTATCCAACTACGCTAACCAAGAACTCACAGACCAGTCCGCACTACCAAAACTGGTAAAACTGCTCGAAGACCCAAATGAAGAAGTACGCGTATTCGCAGTACCCGCCCTCAGCTCCTACGCCTCAAAACATCTCACCGACAAGTCAGTACCCCCTAAACTGGTA
>NZ_JBRAKS010000026.1:0-19396 GCF_052745115.1 Candidatus Jordarchaeum sp. | reverse complement strand
ATATAATATTATGAATAATATATAAAATATGAAATTCTATTACACTACTTAATTTTCAGACAGGAACTATAATTTGAAACTAATGTACAGTATAAACTCTTATAGTAGGGACATCCTCTTCTCTCACTTCTCGAATCAAGACCGTATCATTGTTAAAAGCATTTTGAATTTTTTAACAGCTTTCAAAGCGTGCGGTTCATTAGCTGGCATAATAACCATATCCCCTTCTCTCACTCGAAGAGATTTGCCAGAAATAACGATTTCCGCTTCCCCGTCAAGAAGATATATAAAAGCATCAAAGGGTACTGTGTGTTCACTCAAACCCTGCCCCTCATCAAAAGCGAATAAGGTCACTGTTCCAGTCTTTTTATCAATTATAGTTCTACTAACCACAGCGTCTTCCTGATACTCAATTAAACCCATTAACTTTACCGCATGTCCTATCAGTTTTTGCGCATCTGTCTCTTTTTTGTCAGGTTCCAAAACTATTCAACCTCCATTCAACTAAATCCTTATCAACATACAAGATTTGTTTCATTTTCTGAAAACAGTTTCGATTTTTACTTCATTTCAAATACCTCTCGGATGAAAAAATAAGAAAAAAGGTAGGAAATCTAGAGCAAGTACATTGTTTCCGTTAAATTTTCAGATACCCAGTTTTTTTCTTTTTGTTTCTATATGGGCTAGGATGGCGTCTGCGGCTTTGGCTGGATCTTTTTCCACACTAAGCTGGGCACCGGTAATCTGCTTTAAGTCCTGAGTTAATAACTTGACGAGATTAGGTCCTCCGGTCACTGTGGGCACCGGGTTGACGTAAGTGAAAAGTCCTAAAGCCAAAGCGAATACTGCATCAATAGTTGCCTTCTGCTCCATGTATTCCGGAGCAACCGCTGCAACAGGCAGGTCTGGTAAGGGTACTCCTCCCAGCGCATTTGAGACGGCAGCCAATAGGTCGGCTAGACGTCCAGTATCGGTACAAGTACCATAGCTCAGAACCGGCGGAATCTTTAACTTTTCACAAATACTTTTCAACCCCGGCCCCGCAAACTGCTTAGCGTCTAAAGTACAGAGACCCGCCACTTGCATGGCTCCGTTTCCGCATCCCATGGAAAGAACCAGAACATCACGCTTAATCAGTTCCTTGGCCACATTCACACTGTGTACATCCTGACCGTAATCTCTCAGCGTAGTGCATGAAACAAGACCTGCGACCCCTCTCAAGGTTCCGTCCTTTATCGCTCCTAGAAGTGGGTCCAGAGTACCTCCTAGGGCTTCTAGAATGCTTTCGGTGGAGAATCCGACCAGGGCCTCTTTCATGGGTAAATTGGTGATGGGTTCAATAGATGCTCTGCGTTCCTTGAAGTTGTCTATAGCCATTTGCAGTAGCTGAGCCGCCTGTTCTTCAGCCTTTTCAGGAACATAGTTTATCCGTTCTTTTACGCCCTCAAAAGCCACCAACTCACTTACCGGCACAAGTTTGAACTTGTACTTTTGAGCGTAAAACGGGTCGATTTGCATAGAACAGTTCATATCACATGCGAAAAGGTCTACGCATCCACTGGCCAGAACTGCTTCCTGTGAAATCCAGTTCCCAGTAAAACCGTAAAAGGCGTCGTCCATCTTCCATCTCTGAATCATCTCTTGACCGGTTTCAATGTTCGCAATTACTCGCAGGCCTTTGGCACCCACGGCTTTCGCTTTTTCCTGCCATTCTGGTTTTCGAGCTAGTTGAACCATGGCAAATCCCAGAAAGGGCTCATGGCCGTTAGGCAGCACATTAACATAATCGGGATCCAAAACACCTAGGTCCACCCGCATAGTGTGCGGTCTTGGGATACCGTAAAGGATGTCCTGACAGTACTCGTTTACTATTTGGCTCTGATAAGCCATAGCCAAACTCAGACGCATAGCCTTGAAAGCCAAACTAGCGTAATAGCCATCAACATTAGTAAGACAGGAACTTGTGGCAAGCAACATCTCCCCATAAATTCCACCCGGGAATATCTCCAGTTTCCTCCAAACCTCTTTACGCTCCGGAGGAGCTAGGGCCTCCACGATTTTACTCGGCTCATAGTACTTTCTGTTAAAATCTTCCTCTACGAAGTCACACAGACGAATGGCAATTTCCTTTACTGATCCAGAGGTGTCTATTCCTAGTCGCCTGGAGAAAGTTTTTAATTTTTCAGGTTCTTTAATCTCAAACGGGGTCTTACCCATCGTTGTCGCTCTGAGAGTCTTAATTGTCTGATCTGTGTGGTAGTGGTAGGTTGACGCCCCCAAAACGTTTCTGAGTAGCATCATGCGCATAGCCATGCCATCAGCGGTGATGCCGCAAACTCCTCTCTTGTCTTTTTCCGCATCTGCCCGACACGGTCCGTTTGAACACAGGTCACACCGGGCTCCTGCCTGACAGAAAGGACACCTTCTGTCGGGATCACCACCCATTCCTTGGGCCTCGAATCGATCCCAAATATTGGTCATGTTGTCCTTTTTGATCCTTTCATACATCTTTTGAACAGACTGGTGGTAAGAAATTCTATCTTTCTCCATTACAAACCCTCCATTCTACATTTTCTAAAATTGCATGAATTATAACGAACGTTCAATAGAAATAAATAAATTGTGTTACATAAAACATTTTGAGCAATATTTTATAAATTTTTTTATTATAATTTATTATATATTGTGGATTTTTAACAATAACTTATAAAGATTAAATCGAAAAATAATTAAGATTCTTATGTGCGGTTTATCTTTACTGCTTTATATTACCTTTAATGTCGATGACTATTTTATTTGTTGGAATATTTTTTCCTGAGCGTTTAAGAGCTTCCTGTACAATTTGGTATAGTGCCTGACAACAGGGAACCTCCATTGTGACTACCGTTATGCTTTTTACACTTGACTGTTTTAATATTTGAGATAACTTTTCCACATAGAATTGAGTGTCATCAAATTTTGGGCAACCGATAACAGCCTTTTTTCCCCTCAAAAAGTCTCGGTGAAAGTTAGCGTAAGCGAGAGGTACACAGTCAGCAACCACTACCAAATCGGCATTAGCGAAGAATGGAGCACTTGGAGAAACTAGTCTTAACTTAACAGGCTATTGCCTCAATTCAGATTCCTGTCTTGTCTCCGAAATAAGCGAAGTATTCCTAGCTTCACCATAATTCACTACTCTTAAATCAGAACCACCAGAAAGAGTTTGAGAAATCTGACTCAGAGGTTCGCTTTCAAAATCGATCTCTATTCCTCTTTCTCTTAGATATGTTAAGGCTTCATTTAAAAAATCTTCTTGACCGTGATCTTTTAAATGTTTTAAATGAGCTTTTGTTACTTCTGTTCCTTGTTTAACTATGCTTTCAATTACCTTCCTTTCATTATAGGGCTCTGCTTCCCTTTCTATTATTTCCATTGCTCCTTGTGGACAACCACCAACACACGCTCCCAGTCCATCACATAAATAATCCCCTACAACCCTAGCCTTTCCGTTAATAATCTGCAACGCTCCTTCGGGGCAGTCGGGAATGCAAGCTCCACAACCATTGCATTTTTCCTCGTCTATTGTAACAATTTTTCGCATGATCTTCATTGCGTTTATCCCCCCTTTTCTGCGATTATTTTCTTACACTCTTCCGCGTATTCGCAATAATCTAGGCAAGATTGTACATTTCTTGAGACCTTTGCTCCACAGTTTGGGCAGTCTGTCTCCTCTTCATCGGTCCATATTTCAACGTTGCTTCCACAGTTTGCACATGGGATAAATTCGGGTTTTGGTCTTATGAAGTCACTTATTCCGGGGCACGTTTCCCTGATTTTATTACCTCTATACATTTTTCATTACTCCTCCATAAGTCAATATTACTATAGTAATAAAATATATATACTTTATGCAACAATATATCCTTTGAGGGTCCTACGATGTCAATCCCATGTGAAATAGCAGTAAAATGCGTCTTACCTGTAGTACGAGCCATGACAGCCAAAGAACTCGTAACAAAACACCAACTAAAACAAGTAGAAGTAGCCAAACTTCTGAGAATCAGTCAACCCGCTATAAGCTTATACGGTAGTAAAATACGCGGAAAAGCAATTGACTTGGAGAATGAAAGCGATGTTAAAAATTTAATAGAAAACTTAGCGGCTTCATTAGCTAAGGGTGAATTATCACATAGAGACTTCGTCTTAAGGTTTTGCGAAATTTGCAGAACAATTAGAGCGAAAGGGTTGATGTGTAAATTGCATAAGGCGTTCGACCCAAGCATTGACATTGAAAAATGCGGGTTGTGCTCACTTATCTCAGATGATAGATGCATTAAACAAAAATTATAATTACACACTTTTTCGTGCAAACCCAGACCACAAGTCGAATTATAACTTAATAAAAAAGGATAAAGAAAAAATGACAAATAAAAAAGAGATTGTATAAGATTGTATAGTATGGTTCTATTTGAATAGTTTTTGAACAAACTCGCCGATTTTGGCTATTGCTTCTTTTGCCTCGGGCAATTCGTATAATCCAAAGGATTGCCACACATGGGGCATATCATCCCAAGTTTGCAAACTTGCATTCACACCAGCTGCCTTAGCTCGGTCTACAAGGCCTCTGCAACCACCGAAGAGCATTTCAGATGTACTCGCTTGAAGTAGCAGAGGCGGTAAACCTTTCAAATCTGCACATATTGGAGAAATCAAGGGATCACTGGGGTCTGCTCCCCCTAAAAATGCTGGGATCCACCAGAAAAGCCCGACATCTGCTAAAACGGGATCAGTCTCAGCATTTTCAAAAAACGATTCGTCAGAGCCCGTCCAATCGGTTGCTGGCGAAAGACAAACTGCTCCGGCAGGTAAAGGTATTCCGTCGTCTCGTAATTTCAAGAGTGTTGTGAGTGTCAAATTTCCTCCTGCTGAGTCTCCGGCAATTACAATATTTTTAGGTTTAATACCAGTTGAAAGAAGCCATTTGTATGCAGTGGTGCAATCCTCCAGTTGGGCGGGATGCGGATGTTCGGGCGCGAGTCGGTAATCCACACTTAGTACGCGCATCTTTGTTAACTGTCCTAATGTGACCGTAAACAATCGATGGGTATTCGGAGAGCCTAAAACCATGCCTCCTCCGTGGAAATATAATAGAACTCGGTCTTCTTTTGCGCCGGGGGCGGTTTGCCACTCTGCAGGAACTCCACCCGCATCGACTGTTTCAATCTTTACATCTTTGGGGATGGGGTGTTTTTTCTGGTCAACATTTGCTGCATAATCAAAGGAGTATCGGAATAACTTGGTTAAGAAATTCATTTCATCTTTTGTCAACCAATCATATAGGTCATCTATGGTCCTCTCTCTCTTAAAGAAATGCTCATTTCCCTCCATCAGTTTCTGCCATAGGGCTGGGAAGTCGACTCCTTGATTCTCCTTGGCCTTGAGAAATTCTAAAACACCGTTTGTTTGTTCCCTTAATAGATCATCCATGAGCTTAAGCACATCGGGGCGAATTTTTGATCTATTTAAAATTGGCATATTATCACACTTCCTATAATCTGGATTATATAATTTTACTGGCTGATAAATATTTTTAAAACAAATTTCAGTTTTGAATATAATTTAGAATGTTAAATTGTTAAAATTTACCTATTTTTGTTCCTTTTTTGCCTTCCATCGCTTTAGTGCTCTTTCCTCCAGTATTTTCGAGTATTTTTCCCAGTCGCCTCCTTCTGTGCCTTCTTTTCTCCTCCATAGCCTAAAGCGGCAGGTTTCCGCTCCTGCGGGGATTATCCACTGGAACTCTGCATCAAAGAAAATATCTCCTCTATCTCGGAAATACTTTCTTACCCCCTCCACTAGGTAGCGTTGCACTCGACAATCAAAGGGTTTATACTCGTACTGGTGGGGGCACCACAGAATGTCAAATATAGCTTCGTCCTCACTCAGGATTTCCGGTTTTTCAATAGAGGTCCAGAAAACAGTGTTCAGCCAGGTCGCCACAAAGCTGGCTTTCTCTATGTCGGTTGTGCCTTCTGGAAACTGAGCGTCTTCATAGCTCTGCTTAGCTATGTCGTATCCCACTTTTCTTAATGCTTCGCTGACCACCTTCTGGCCTTCCGGCCCAAAATTTTCCTCCACATCCTCCATGATTTGTAACACGCTCATACCCATCATGGTTCCCCAAACTAACAGGGTGGAGGGATCAAAATCCGGTCTACCCATCACATCTCTTCTAAAACTCTCAATAGTCTCCTTATAGGGCATATTAAATTTTGTCCCTTTCCAATTTCTCTCTTTTCGTTTACCTTTTGAACCAATTCCTTCAGTAATCATGCAAACACCTCAAATCTCTAGGCAAAAACAATGGTAAGCCCCTAAAAAATTTAACCCTAATTTACCGGATGATGAAAAGTCTCAACAAATTATCATTCGTGGAAAAATGAGAAATGATAACCACATATTTAAGTAGCACTCCTAGGGGTTGGCTTATTGTAGTGTGATCTGCTTTTTCTCGCCTCGGCGTGTCTCTTTCAATCACCATTTTTCAACACAAATGTGTTAAAAAAGGTGGAAAAAAAGGGTTGTCTGACTTATAACAACTGCAGATTCTTAACACGAGGAGCGGCGATTAAACATGTGGATGATTGTACTTATTGTTTCAAATTTAAATTTAAATAGAATAGATTTATGGGGTAAATTCTGTTTCTTTTATTTTTCTTTTTTCTTTGCTTTCCATCTTTTAAGTGCTCTTTCCTCCAGTATTTTTGAGTACTTTTCCCATTGGCCTTCTCCGCCTTTGTTTTTCCAGATCCTAAAACGGCAGGTTTCGGCTCCTGCGGGGATTATCCACTGAAATTCTAGGTCGAAATTAATATCTAGCTTTTCTCGGAGAAATCTCAAGACGCCTTCAACGAGATAGCGTTGGCACCGGCAGTCGAAGGGTTTAAAGATGTCTTGGTGGGGACACCAGAGAATGTCGAATATAGCCTCTTCATCGCTTAATATTTCAGGTTTTTCAATTGAGGTCCAGATAATGGTATTTACCGCTGTGGCTACAAAGCTGGCTTTCTCTATGTCGGTGGTGCCATCTGGAAACTGAGCGTCTTCAAACATTTGTTGGGTGGCGTCGTATCCCACCTTTCTTAGTGCTTCGTTGACCACTTGTTGTCCTTCGGGTCCAAAGTTCTCCTCCACGTCTTCCATTATTTATAACAAGCCCTTGGACATGTAGACTCCCCAAATGAACAGGGTTGCCGGATCAAAATCTGGTCTTTCCATCACTTCTTTTCTGAAACGCTCCGTAGCTGCCCGGTAAGGCTCCTTAAATTTGGTTCCCTTCCAGTTTTTGTCATTTCTTTCGCCTTTCGCTAAAATTCCATCCGTAATCATAAAAATCCACCTATTTCAATTTGTGTGAACTACAAAAAGAATTTGATATATTAAATTTTTCAAAAAGTTCAAACTCTCTTGGGAAAGGGAATCTGGTAAACTTTTTAAAATATGGCAATAATTTCTATTAAAAGGAGTGATGCTGGTGTCGGAAAATTCTCCTAGGGGTTCTTGGACTCCGGAGATGGTGGAGAAGGGTGGGTATCCCCATTTTATGCTTAAGGAGATTCATGAGCAGCCTAAAGTATTAAAAAATGCGCTCAGTTTGAGAACCGAAGTGTGTCATCAGGCAGCTGGAATTCTTAACGATTCTGCACAGGTGTATATAACTGCGGCGGGCACTTCAAATCATGCCGGGTTGGCTGCGCGTTACATGTTCACTAAGCTTTCCGCAGTTCGAGCCCAGAACATAATATCTTCCGAGTTTCCCCAACTAACTGGGGAGCTTCTGGATGAGAATGATGTGGTGCTCGCTATTAGTCAGTCCGGAGAAACGGCAGACACGATAAACGCGGTTAAGCATGCTAAGAGGCAAGGAGTTAAAGTGGTTTCACTAACAAATGTTATAGACAGCACTATGAGCAAGCTTTCCGACTATACTATTTATACCTACGCGGGACCAGAGTACGGACTTGCGGCTACAAAAACTTTCCTGGTTCAGGTTGCATGTTTATCGTTATTATCACTAGAATTGGCTCTTATGAGAGGTTCACTTAGTAGCAAGGAGGTTAATAAACTTAGAGACGGACTAATGAAGACACCGCTGATTGTTGATATGACGATCAAAAAACAGGACAGAGTAGTTAGAGATATAGCTTATCGATACGCAAACAAGTCCAGCTTTCTTTTCTTGGGGTGTGGTATTAGTACCGCCACTGCTATGGAGGGAGCTTTAAAACTTAAGGAAACCGCTTATCTTCACGCTGAAGCCTATCCCGCGGGGGAGTCGAGACACGGACCGATAGCCCTAATAGAGCCAGGGTTCCCAGTGTTCATTATTGCTCCTCCTGATGAGAATTATGATAAGCTGGTCAAAAATCTGAAGGAGATTAAGGCACATAAGGCCAAAATAATCAGCGTGGTGCAGGAAAATGATTCTAAGGTAAGAGGATTATCTGACCACTCAATTAGCATCCCTGAGACTGAGACAATATTTTCTCCTATACCCTATGTTATACCCTTACAGTTATTTGCTTATTTTGTCGCTTTTAAAAGAGGGTACAATCCAGATAAACCAAGATACTTGGTAAAGGCGATCACAGAACCCTAAAAACATTGAGGAATTTCCATGTTTGCAGAAGAATGGACTAAAAAATATTCTCAAGCCCTCCAGGAGGTTAGCCAGTGCATTGGGCTTTGTCGCATGTTTATCACTGGCTTAAACACCAACATTGATGGACTTATACATGTTAGTGGCAAAGAAATAGAAAATATAATAACTGAAAAAAAATTGGCAAATGAAGTTATCTATAAATTAGATAATCCACCGAGAGAGATTAGAACATTTTCCGATGTATTAGCCGGAATACTTTACTGCGCCAAAACCGGTGACGGAGAAGAATGGTTTATTCGCGACCCCCAGATCATCGAAATGATCAAGTCAATTTTTAGCTATGATAGGCTTCGCATGGGAGGACAGTGTGGAATAATGACCAATGTGCTGGCTCTAATGAACCTGAGGGTCATACCGAATGTGGTGGAGCTCCCCCCATTACAGGCAGAGCAATTCACCACAGAAATTGGAGAAGTCCTGATACCTCGATTTGAAGGAAAGGAAATAGTTTTCAAGAAACCTTTAGAAGCAGCGAGGCACGGTGATAAAGTATTCATTCATTGGATATTTGAGTTCGACAACCAATTCAAAGCAAGAATTAATCAGGAAATAGTTGAAGCACCAGTTGAAAACAGATTCATAGCCACCTATGACGACGAAAACGTTAAGCTAAAAACGGATCCGGCGTTCCGGGAGGGAACCTTAAAAGTAATCTCCGAAGTGGGGAAAGTGATACTCTCCGGCTATCATATGCTTCAGACTAGTTATTCCGACGGGTCAAAACCTGAGGACTACATAAAAGAAACCTTGGAGCTGATCAATTCTTGGAGAGAACGAAATCCGGAACTGCGGATACACAGCGAGATAGGATTTCTAGCTGATTCGGCCTTAAGAAAATCTGTTCTAGACATGATAGCTCCAAGAATGGATTCCATTGGTTTAAACGAGGATGAATTAGCAGATAATCTGTATACTTTAGGACATAAAAATAATCTCAGAAAAATAAGGGCTCTGGATGCTCCCCAGATTTACAAGGGAGCGAGAAAAATTATGGAGAGGTATCAGCTGTCTCGCATTATGGTGCACACCAGAGAATTTTCCCTAAGTTTAACGAAATCTGATTACGGAATCAATCCAATAGACGAACTATATTCTATAATATTTGGATCACTATTCGCAGCTACCCTCGCACACACTGGAATTTTCCCCACAATTAGAGCCGCGGAAAAAACTCTCAAAAGCGGTGACCTAGTAGTAAGCGAAAAGGGTCTAATGGAACATCAGAAACTTGCTGAATTACTTGAAGATGAGGAGAATTACCCCAAACAAAAATTTCTAAAAGAGGGATTCACCGAGACAGAGCCCTCAATAGCTTTTACTCCCTCAAAGTTAACAGAGCCAAAAGCAACCGTGGGAATGGGAGACACCATAACCTCAGCCAGCCTAGCGGGAGAAGAAGCACTAACACGCAGAGCCAAAAAAATACCAACATAATTTATAAACACCACCATTATAAAGTATTAATAATTTAATAGTATTGATTTTGATCTTTAAACGCTTATCCTAAACTTTTGAAAGGAGGAATTATTGTGTGCCAGTATTGTGTTGAACACGGCATGGGTACCAAGTGGTATCTCAATCCTAAGAATCTGAATCTTAAGAAAGCTTGGGAAGATGCTAATATTCGATCTGTTTTGGAGTCTCTAGCACTTGGCGGCCCCAAGGCTCTGGTTGAGACTATAGCTACTGTGAATGCCTTAGTTGAGGAGTTGCCTTACTCCAAGGATGCGCTAGACGCATTAAATAAGATGGCTGAAGGGGCTAATGGAGGCCAGGTCATTCCGCTGGAAGACGCAATTCAAATTCTTAAGACCCCCGAGAAGTTTGATATGAAAATCGGGCTAACCTACTGTGCTTGTAGAAAACAGTGGGGCGGACAAAATAAATTGGTCTGTATGCACTTTGAGCCCTTCTGTGATATTCTAAAGAAATCCCAAGGCACCTTATCCAAGTATGACAGATACATTACAGCCGACGAAGCCATAGATATTTGTAAGGAGTCTTCTAAGGAAGGTCTCGTTCCCTGGGTTCAGTGGGCTTCAATGCCGAACGTAATCGGTGTCTGTAACTGTGATTTACCCTATTGCATAGTGTTCAGAACGAGGATGCTTTCCGGTGTTAGAAACGCCGCTATCAAAAGCCACTACATCGCACAGATTGATCCGAGCAAGTGTGATGGTTGCGGAGGAAGTCCCCAATGCATACTAGCGTGCAACTTTGGAGCTATAAAATTCTCCAGACTTGAGCAGTTTTCAGTTGTAGATCCCACGGTATGCTTTGGTTGTGGAGTGTGCAGAGAAAGGTGTCCAAATAAGGCCATAAGTCTGGTTGACCGGGAGAGTGTGGAAGTAGCAAAAGACCTCTGGTAAGTTGTAGGAAAGGAGGTAGTGATTTTGAAAAAATACAATATAATAATTAATATGGAGAAGTGTGTGGCTCCTGGAAAATGCGACCTGAAATGCATAAAAACCTGCCCTCTTAAGGTTCTAGCATATTACCCCACAGATACTTCAAGAGAGGATAGCCCTGTGGTCATAATGGCTACCTTTCCCTTTTTATGTAATGGGTGCCTATATTGCGTCGAGGTTTGCCAACCAAAGGCTATCTCCGTTTCACCACCAAAATAGTCTTAGAAAAAATTTAGGGATAAAAATTATGGGCAAGTCTCTGAGTCCATAAACGAGTAGAATAATTTTTCATCCTGTTTTTTAGCAAAAATCAAAAGTTTTTAGGGTGTTTTCTAGAAAACCTATATATCTAACATAATTAAAATAATAGTGATTTCCCCAATTTTCAGACTTTTCGCACTAAAATGGATTTAATTTTTGGGGGAGATTGAAATGGAGGTTGAAACATTTTACAACCCTAAAATGGAAAATATGCCCCGGTCTGAAATTGAAAAACTTCAATTAGAACGCTTAAAAACCCAGATAAAATACGTTATAAACTACTCCGCTATAGAGCGGGAAAAACTCCAAGATGCAGGAATCAAAGAAGACTCGATTAAAACCCTAAAAGATCTGGATAAAATACCCACAATAACCTTAGAGGAAATAAGAAAAAATATCACAGATACCAGAGACCCCTACGGCGGAACTAGGTGTATCGGAGAAGGACAGTTCTGTGTGGTTTTTGAAATATTTGATCAAGCTCCTCCCAAACAAGATCCCTTTTACTTAACCATGACTAAAGGAGACTTTATGAACGCTGTGGAAATGTTCACACGTTACTTTACAATGATAGGTGTAAGAAAAGGAGACCGCATGTTGATACAGGGAGTAGTAGATCCCACAGACATATACCCGGCCATAATTAATTCTACGAGTCTCCACCTTGCTCCCTCGGTGGTTGAGATTCTCGGCAGCCTTTCGCTTCAGATAGGAATACCAATGCCCAGGCTCCTAGCCGCGGGAATAGATGGGGCAAAAGCCTTTAACTGGGTTAAATTCTTCAAATCCCCCGTGCTCATAGTTTCACCCGAGATGGTGAACCAGATTGCAGCTATCGGAGAAATGGAGGGAATAAAAGCCAAAGACCTAGGGGTTAAAATAATTGTTTACCCCGACCACAAAAACCTTCTCAAACCCAGCAAGAGACGGGAGCTCCAAGCAGCTTGGAACGCCGAAGTGTATGGCATGCTCTGCAACTCGGAAACCGCCCTCCACGCGGTGGAGTGTAAAGAGCACGCCGGACTACATGTCTGGGAGGATCTCTACCTGGTTGAAGCTGTGGATTCCCAAACCGGCAAACCTGCTCCCGAAGGAGAAATGGGAAAACTTACCATCACAAACCTCTACGCCCAAGGAACACCGATTCTAAGATACATGACGGACATTGATGTGAAGTTGGATAAAACGTTTTGTAATTGTGGGAGAACCCATCTGAGAATACTTTCCCAAGACTATCAGGAGAGGTAAAAGGAGGAATAGAAGATGAGCGAATACTGGAACCCCCAAATGGAGACCATGAAAAAAGCTGAATTGGATGAAATTAAGCTGAAAAGAATAAAAGCCATAGTAAGTTACGCTTATCGGAACTCTCAATTCTATAAAGAATTATACGATGAGATGGGAGTAAACCCGGAAGACGTAAAAACCTATGATGACTTCAGAAATAAAATCACCCTGTTCCGAAAAGACCAGATTCGAGATAAAAGAGTGGAAACCGGAGATCCTTTCGGCACCATGCTCACAATTCCCCCAGACCAGATAGAAAGAATTCATCCCTCAACCGGAACCACAGGAGCTCCAACATTCACAGCCCTCACAGCAGAAGAAGTCCACGTGGCCAGCGAACCGTGTACTAGACTAGCCTGGATGTGGAAAATACGCCCCGGAATGAGACTGCTCTCAGCAATACACTTTGTGGGATTCTGGGGCTGGTGGAGCACCTTCCTAGGCGTCCTCACCATGAACAAACTAGGGCTCAACACCGAGCTCATCGCTTATAACGCATACCTGCATTTATTCGGATTCCCCACCGCGCGCATGTCTCTAGGGAAGTTTAAGGGCGACTGGGCACTGTTACCACCGGATACAGCTTTGGCCTGTATTAATGAGTTCGCGAAAATGGGCAAGGATCCTAAGGATGCCATTCCCGGTTTGAAGTATGTTACTTCCGCTGGTGAGGCCATTTCTCCAAAACACAGAAAATATCTCATGGAGAAATTCGGGCTCCTAGACTGGTTTGACGCTTGGGGCTGCAGTGATCCATTCACCATAGCCGGAGAATGCCATGTCCATGACGGACTTCACGCATATTCTGACTATTGGACTCTGGAGCTTATTGACACCGAAACCGAAGAACTCTTAGGCCCCGGTGAAAGAGGCGAAATAGTGGTCACAAACCTCTGGATGCGAGCCCTACCCTTTATAAGATTCGGCACCGAGGACTTTGGTGAACAGATAGACGAGACCTGCGATTGTGGAAGAACCCACCCCCGGGTTAAGGTTTATGACCGAGCCTCATGGGTTGTTGACGTTGCTGGAAAGAAGGTTTCCCCCTTTTCTCTGCGGCTCATCATGGAGCGCCACCCAGAAACCGAGGAAGCATCCTTCAACATTATTAAAGACGCTAAAAAAATGAACATCCTGAAAATTAAGGCATCCTACAAGGAAGGCATTACAAAAGATCCCGAGGAGCTCAAAAATAGAATAGCCGGGGACATAAAGAAAGAGCTAGGGGTTGAAGCCGAAATCGAGTGGATACCCTACGAACAATTGCATAAGACTCTGCACAAGATTACCAGAATGGTGGACCTCACAAAGGAAGGCTAATTTCTAAGCTTCCATTTCTTCCTTTCAGAAAATTTTAACATCCATTCAAATTTTTTTAATTACCATTCAGAAAATTTTAATATGTACTCACATTTATATCGCTATAATAGTTCCGTCTGAGAAGTACCTACTTAGAAAAGTTGTTTACGATTATGCAGAATTAATAACAATTTCTAAGCTTTAGTATGGATGGATGAAGATGTCTGAAAAGTATGATGTAATTGTGGTTGGTGCGGGTCTTGGGGGTCTCTCCGCCGCAGCCTCGCTGGCTAAGAATGGACAGAAAGTGCTTTTGCTGGAAAAGCATTATCGTGCCGGCGGTTACGCGGGCAGTTTTGTCCGGGGCAGATTCGAATTCGAAATCGCACTGCATGAACTCTCTGGTTTAAATTTAGATGCTAAACGTGGCTTCTTCTACAAATATATGGAAAATCTGGGAATAACAAACAAAGTTGATTTTGTCAAACTTGACACGGTTTACCGCTCCGTTTTTCCCGATATGGAAGTCACAGTTCCCGCGGGAAGAGAGGAAGCTGAAGGGGTTTTGGTAGACACCTTTCCCAAGGAGGCCGAGGGGATAAAGCGTTTCATGGGAAGAATGAGTGCTACCAATAAGGCTCTGGCACTGATCCAAAGGGGAGCGGACTTTTCTCAGCCAGAAATCAAGGAAAATTTTTTACCTTACTTGGATAAAACTCTGGCAGGTGTTCTTAACGCGGATGTTAAGGATCCCAAAACTCGTGCGGTTTTATGCCAACTCATGGGTTACTGTGGTCTACCTCCCTCAGAACTATCGTATTTAATATACGCAGTCGTTTATGATACGTATATTCATTTTGGAGGAGCCCAAGTCAAAGGTACCTCTCAAAGCCTCGCCAACGCATTTGTAGATGTCATCCAAGAGATGGATAGCGAAGTTCGAGTCAATTGTGGGGTTAAAAAAATCCTCACCGAGGGTGACCGAGTCACAGGAGTGTTAACGGAGGACGGTGAGACATTTCGTTCGGACTATATTATCTCAAATGTTAATCCCTTAACAACCTGTGCCGGAATGATCGGCGTAGATAAAGTTCCTAGTTCCTTTTTTGAAAAATTGCAAACTAAAGAAATCGCCATGGGAACCATGAACGTGTACCTGGGGTTAGATGTTCCCTACCAAGAACTGGGAATAGATGAGTTCGAAATATTTTTCAACGAGGGATACGACTTTGACGCAGCTTGGGCGAAAAGCAGAGTTAGTATAGAACCCGCAGACTTCGCATTGGCTACCTACAACGTCGCATACTCAGAAGCCTCTCCCCCAGGCACCACAGCTGCAGTTATCACCACCTTGAGCTACGCTGACCCCTGGTACAAAGTTCCCCCCTCAGAATACGTACACACTAAGAACAGAATGGGTGAAAAACTGTTACAAAAGGTGGAAAAATTCTATCCGGGAATTAGAGAGCACATAGAGGTTATTGAGGTATCTACCCCCCTAACAAACATGCGGTACACCGGCAATCCTGGAGGCTCTATCCTTGGCACACCCTATAGTCCAGACAACATCTTTGCAAACCGGTTACCCCAACAGGGACCTGTAAAAGGTCTCTACTTTGCGGGAGCCTGGACTCAGATAGGAGGCGGCTTCCAGACCTGTATCATGTCCGGAATGTTAGCCGCACAAACGGTAATCGCTCAATTAATGAAAAAGTAGGAGGCGGACACAATTTCCGAAAAGTATGATGCCATCGTGATTCTATGCATTACCCATAAGTGCTACGAGTAATTGCTTTCCTCTAATTTTATGCAAGATACGCATATTTTCTTGTTCCCACGATAAAAAATATTACGTATATGATAAAAAATTAGAGAGCAAAAATTACCCATAATAATTGTGGGTAATGCATAGCATCGTGATTGGGGCTGGTATGGGAGGACTTTCCGCTGCCGCCACACTAGCCAATAATGGACAAAAGGTGTTGCTACTGGAAAAACACTGGAGACCTGGAGGCTATGCGGGTAGTTTTGTGAGAGGTAGATTTGAATTCGATATAGCATTGCATCAAATCTCTGGTCTAGACTTGTTAGGCAAACGAGGTTTCCTCTATCGTAATTTTGAAAATCTAGGTATTACAAAGAGGTTGGATTTTGTCCGGCTTCCTAATGTTTACCGCTCCGTTTTTCCAGATTTGGATGTCACTCTTCCCGCGGGGAGAGAGAATGCTGAGGGCGTTTTATTGGACACCTTTCCCCAGGAATCGGAAGGAATAACCCGCTTCTTGGATAGGGTGGAAGCCACGGGCAAGGCTCTGGTCACGCTGCAGCGCGGAGCAAGCTCAGAAGAGGAAAAAAAGAACATCAAGGAGAACTTCTTTGCCTATAAAGATAAAACCCTGGCAGAAGTTCTTAATGCGGATGTTAAAGATCCTAAGGCCCGAGCAGTAATAGCACAAATTTTTGCCTATTTTGGTCTACCTCCTTCAAGAGTATCCTACTTAATATATGCTTTAGGTTGGGGGGACTATCTGCGATACGGGGGAGCCCAAATTAGGGGCACCTCCCAAATGCTTGCTAACGCTTTTGTGGACGTTGTTCAAGAGATGGACGGAGAGGTTCGATTTAACTGCGGAGTAAAAAAGATCCTTACAGAGGGAGGAAGAGTAACTGGTGTGGTAACCGAGAAAGATGAGAAAATAGAATCCGACCATATTATTTCAAATGTGAATCCCATAACTACCTGTGCTCAAATGATTGGAGTAGACAAGTGTCCTGGTTCGTTTTTCCAAACCTTGCAGGCCAAAGAAATTGCCATTGGATCAATATGCGCCTATATGGGTATAGATATTTCCCATGAGGAGCTAGGAATAGACGATTTTGAAATATTTATGAACTCTAGTTATGATTTTGAATCCTTCTGGGATAAGCTTAGGACCAGCATCGAACCCGCAGATTTCGGATTAGCATGCTATAACGCCGCCTATCCGGAAGCATCCCCTCCGGGCACCTCAATCATAGTACTTACAACCACAAGCTATGCTGAACCCTGGTACAAAGTTTCTCCCCCAGAATACGTGGAGACCAAGAATAAGGTTGCCGATATAATGCTGAAGAGAACCGAAAAAGTCTTCCCGGGAATAAGAGAGCACATAGAGGTCATAGAAGTATCCACACCACTAACCAACATCAGATATACTGGAAATCCGGGTGGCGCTATCTACGGGTGGCCTTATTCCCCAAAAGAAACCCTTATGAACCGGCTACCACAGGAAGGACCTCTTAAAGGACTCTACTTCGCCGGAGCTTGGACTCAGATAGGGGGTGGTTTCCAGCCCTGCATAATGTCCGGCATGATGGCCGCGCAAAAAGTGATATTTGAGTTAACTAAAAAATAGAACCAAAATCAAATGAGGGAAACTAGACTGAGAGACTACCATATTTTCCCTTTGTAATCTGACATCATGGGACAACCGAGACATCTTTTTTCCTGGTAGCTCTTACATTTGCCGCAATTTATTTCGAGTCCGCAGAATGGGCGGTCTAGAATTTTTATTTTCATCTGGTAAGGTATGATAAGCTCTTTTGCAGCTGAGATTATTATGTTGAATTCGATATTCTTAACTTCTTCCAGTTGCCCCAGGTGGCATTCCACTATGGACTGTAGGGTTGCTATATCCTCACCTATGAGCATTAGGAGCACGTTACTTTGGCCCGATACGGTGAATCCGTTTAAAAAATATGGACAATTTTGAAAAATTTCCAGCACTTTAGTGCTGTTGGTAGTGGTGACCTCCACTTTAGCTACGTTAAGACCCATCTTTAGGGGGTTTACCCCGTAAACCTTATGGAAGATGCCCGCATCCCTCAGTTTTTTTATCCTCATGGCAACTGAGGGTTGGGATAGGTTAATGATATCTGCGATTTGTTCTTGGGGGATTTCGGGATCCTCGCTTAGAAGGGTTAATATCTCACGGTCCTTCTCGTCCAATTTGAGAACATTTTCCGTCATTTTAACCAATTAAGGTGTTTATTCACGGAATTATATGAATATTGCGAATTTTCAAATAATGATTATAATTTATAAGCAATTTTACCAGATAAATAATAGATTATAATAGATAATCTTATTAAATAGTTAAACGATGAAAAAATTAGAAAAAACTAAATAAAATAAACCTCCCACAGCCATAACACTCACAACCCCACGCACCGAACTGGGAGGTGCTGGATCAGCGAGAAGCAAAAACCCCCACACAAAAGGTAGAGGCTCTGGGGATGCTTACTTGGGTTGGAGGGCCCCTAAACACTAGGCTGGGAGGAGGGGTCCCCCCAAGTAAGCAATCGCTCCCATAATTCATAGAGTATAGAATTCAAAACTCAAAAAATAGGCTTCCAGAGGTGGATGAAAGAGCTTCACAGATTCCCTATTCATGGTTATGTGACCACCCCCCTCTCTCCCTCGCACATTTTGATCTGTGAAGCTCCATTACACACTCTGCCAAAACAGAATGATAAAAATAGATGCAGACAATGCAAGCCGTAGATATTCTATTAAAACCATTAAGGAATAAATACACTTCACCAAATCGAAACGTGAAATCTTTCAAAGCTTGCATTAAGAAGATTGAAACAGGAGCTAAAAATGAAGGAGAATGATAAAATGTCTAATACAGTCGGTATAAGAGAGAAAGCTACTCTGATAGTGGAATTTAATACTTGGAAGAAGCTGAATCAACTCAAAAACGATCTTGGATTTAAATCCATTGACGCGGTAGTAGATTATTTACTGAATGAGCATAGCATGAAACTCGAAGAATTTAATTTTTAAAAAAGTTACATAACCTTGGCGAGAAAGCCCCCGACTTCTAGTCGCGGGGATGAATCGCCAAAAAGCTTATTTGAAAGTAGGGTATATAAATAGCTGTTGGTAGCTGAAGGGTTTGGCTTGGGCTCAGGAGGCTAAACAAGACGCAGCCCCCATGAGGGTGCCAACATAGACGCCGTTCCCTTGAGGGAAGGGCGTGTTAACCGGGTGGTGGCACACCCGTTGCTTCGAAGGCGTTGAGCCAGAAGCAAGAATCCCCCGACTTTAGTCGAGGGGAGTGTCAACAAGAGTGGTCTAATTCTTCTTAATATCCTCCATAAAACTTACTGCCCTTTTTGCAGTATCTATTTTTATTTTTAATTTTACACCCCACTTTCCGCACCCTTTACGAATATTTTGGGGTTTTTTCGTTTTTCCAATTACTGCTTGTTTTCTTTGCTTGGATTCAAAAACCTTTCAGAAAAATTTGTCCCCGGGGAAGGCTTTCCCCGTGTTTAATTCCCCACTCCCAGTTTTTAACCTGTTGTGGTGGCCGGTTGGAGACCGCGGTTCCCCTCCTTTTTTAACGCCACGGTGTAGAAAAATGGGGGCAGGGGACGCAGAAGCCGGCAC
>NZ_JBRAKS010000025.1:0-19860 GCF_052745115.1 Candidatus Jordarchaeum sp. | reverse complement strand
TATTTTTGTTGGTCCAAATAACTGTGGCAAAACTAATATTTTAATGTATATAAATAAAAATTAATGTGTATCCAACCATATTCAACACTGAACGCGATTTTTAGTTGACTAGCTCTTCTTCACGGTAACATTCATTTGAGCATAAAAATCTGGAATACTAGTATGCACTTTTATGATCAGCGTACCACCCACATTAACACTTTGCGGCACAGTAAATTTGATATTTAGTGTTTCATTTGGTGCCAAACTTATTGGAAGGCTTACATTAAGATCCGTGATAACCGAGCTATTTGAGCTCATTAACTTAATATCATAAGTGGTGATCCCTGTGTTGTTTAAACTTATAAAACCTGTTCTATTACTATAAACATCCACAGTTATAATATTTAGCCCTGAATCTAGAACTGAATAATCTATCTCGTAGATTTTCACAAGACCATTGCTTGATATGAACACCGGTTTGAAATAGTTAAGGTCTCTAAAACCGGCGGTCCAACTAGACAAGTATGGATAAGCCTGTTGCGCCGTTTCGTTTGCTCCCTTAACCAAGGGGTACTTATAATTGTACATTTGGTGATACAGAGTGTAGTCTAAAGAGTACTGGCTGAATTGGTAGGGAGAAGTGTTTGGGTCTGGGGCATGATAGTAGAGTAACTTGTAAATTGTGGTGTTGAAGAAAGCTTCCTGAATGGGGGATGCCCCGGGTAAAACATAGGGATTATAGAACTTGTATTCGTAAGGCGTGTTAGCAACAAACTGTGTCACATATTCTTGAGAAGCTCTACTCTGAAAGAGATTTTCCACCATGTTGAATGTTTCGTCAGTAGCAATTCGGGACATCCAGATCCATTTTCCCTCATCGCCATGTATGTTTCCGTCATTGTAGCCGAAGAATACCAATACGTGTGTGGCGCTGAATCGGCGGAAGTGTTCTAGGGAGTATGTTTCGTTAGTTTCCATGAATGCTCGTCCGATCCATCCTATTTGTGTGAAGTTACGGGTGTTTCCGTCTGCCAGTGTTATTTTTCCGCCTTTGGCTGTAATCCAGTATCCGTAATCCCACCAAGATGCTACTACTGCATTGGCTGGGAGTTCGTTTCTCATGAATGAGAATGCTTGGTCCCAATCAAGGTATGCACCGCCGTAACTGTCTCTTGCTATCATTGAGGGGGGTGGGGAGTATATTGTGGTGTTTACTCCTAGGAAGAAGGAGGCTGTTAGAATTATTCCTATTATGGCAAATACTGCTAGTGCGGAGTCGCGTCCGAGTGGGGCGCTGATTCTTATGCGTCTTCTTCTAGCTATGGTGGGCGCTCTTTTTGTGATGACTTGAGCTAGTGGTTTGAATATTATTGATAGTGCGTAGGCGCTTAGTAGACATGCAGCAGGGGCTAACATGATTATGATTCGAATCATTGAACCTGTAAAGTAGGTTACTGTGACTCCGAATATTATTAAGAGTAGGTCTTCTTCGTATCGTCTTTTGAATGCGAAGTACAATCCTACTGGGAAGAGAACGACAAGAACATTTAGGTTATAGAAAAATATTCCCCAGGGTGTTGGCATATGTTCCCCAACACTTGCAATGATGTGTTGTTGTTCTCTAAATGTGGGGTAGATTATTGAAATGAACTTAGCCCCTAGTCCTGAAATATCACCAAAAATATCTAATTTAACTACTATAACCGCGATTACCAAAATTGACATTATGCCGCCGACTAGTATTAGAAATCTTTGTCTATTTTCGAAAAACCATTCAATTTTTTCTGAAGCCTTTCCTTTTAAGGGTATATATCTTTTGATGGTTTCTAGAATCAGTGTTCTTTGGGTGTTAAGACGGAGGAAGATCTCATAAAATAAGAGTATTCCCAGAACGAGTAACGCAGGTATAATGTCCATTGTTTTCAAGGCTTCAGTTCCATGGGTTGGAACACGTGTAATAATAAAGATTGTTAACGCCATTGTGATACCATACGTTGTAAAAATTCGTGAGCTGTACTTTTTTAATAGTAATAAGAGAATTACGGTTAGAGGGAGTATGTACATTAAATATATGTAGGCCCCCCAAGTGGATGCTAACCCTCCAACACAAAGTCCTGCAAAAATGGCGGATATTATTGAGCTTCTTTTTAAGGATCGGATGAAGAAGTATAAGGCGAGTACTAGAAATAGCATTCCCAATGCTTCGTTATCGAAAAATCCTACTGTGGTTCGCTCAATGAAGGCTGGGGTAAATGAGAGCAGAAAGGCTGCAATGAGGCCGGTCTTTTTGTCCAGAATTTCTTTTCCTAGGAAATAGGCTGCTACACAGGTAAGGGCGCCCATAAAAGCTGGAAAAAAGTAGCATATCATGTAAATATCGATATTAAATCCTAAAGCGTGTAATAGGAAGTATATAATTGCAGCGGCAAATGGTGTTCCGGGATAAAATGATTGTGACATATCTCGTCCAATGGGGTACCACGAAGCATGGTCATACCAGCTGTACCATGAGTCAAAACCGTATGTTACTACGTAGAGAGCACATCTATACTGTAGCCATGGATCAAAGGCCCTTATATACGCGGGGTACAGGAAAAATGGTATACACCTTATGCTGAGTGCTATTATGAATATTGAAATTAGGGAGAGTACTATTAATATTCCTTGTCTGCTTACCTGTACTTTTGGGAAAGGAATTAGTTTTTTTGCTTCATATATTAATTCTTGCAATTTAGACAATCTTCACCGCCAACTAAATTCGAGTGCAATATATTTTTAGTTTATTTCTATTTAATTATTTTTAAGACTATCGTGGAACATCTGGGCGAATTTTAGATGATATTTTTTTAATTCTTTTTAATATTATACGTATTATTTAATTTTTTTAATTGTTATTTGATGGTATCCTGTTATTACTCTAATATATCCTCCCAATTTTTCATCAATTTCAGAAGAGTTGGTATCAACTCTTAAAATTGGTATTGTTGATAGCTTATAAGGGGTGGCTATAACCATAATATTCTCTATTCCTACTTTATTAATCACTTCTGAGCTTATTTGCTGGTTTCCTCGACCAAAAATGAAGCCTTGACGTCCTATAGGCGTTACAATTATTTTAGATTTTTTGTTTTCTATATTTTTTAGAATTTTTTGCTCATCAGCATCTTCCACAAGAATTTCTCTATCTTGAACTAGGTCAACCCCCAATAATGTTTTATTTAAACCCAACAAATCAGTTATAGATTTACAAGTAGTACCCGGTCCGATTATATAAACTGTATTCGACTCAAGGTTTTCAGCGACACTACGGGCTATAGCTTTTTGATCTTCGATCTCATCTGCAGTGGATGGGCTCATTCCTTTAGAGCCCTGAAGATATTGAGGTTCATAAGGTGTAATGGCGTAACCTTTCAATTCCACATTCAATACATTTTTTCTAAAAGATTCTTCATCAACATCCATAACTTCGGCTTCTCTAACTGGTAATTCTTCCCATAAATATCGTAATGTAAGAAAACCAGCATCTTTTGGAGATGTAGCAAAGGTGGCTGACCATATCTTTACCCCTGACGGAATTCCTAAAATCGGTGTTTTTTGGTCTACAGCTTCCAGAATATCTACTGTTGTGCCATCCCCTCCTGCATAAAGAATTAGTTCTACCCCCATTTCAACCATCATTCTTGCTGCTTTCTTTGTATCTTCAGATGTGGTTTTTAATGAATTAAGCTCTCCAATTACTTCTGGTTTAAATTCAATCTCTCTTGCCACATCTTCACCCATAATGCTCGGAAAAGTCAAAAGTCTTAAAACATCTTTTACCGGTTTAAGAACACTTAAAGCTTCTTTTGCTCTTCCCGGTGAGACTGGCTTTGCGCCTAGTTCAATTGCTCTTTGGACAAGTTTTGGATCGTCTGAACCTTTAAATGCATATTTGCCCGCAATTCCTGCAATTGGATTTACAATTAAGCCAAGAGTTTTGTTTTTCGTGCTTTGATATTGCTGTTTTTTAGGCAATTATTTTTATCCCGCCACTAATTATAATTATTAAAAAAAGAGAATAACCTTTGATAAAAGGTTTTTCGGATTAAGTAATTTATTTTAAGACTTTTAAATGAATCTCTATTGAAAAATTGATTTATCGCGTGAATTTTGTAAAATTTTTGTTCCCTAATATTTGACTGATATTTGTAATTTTTATTCAATAAATACTGAGAAGTTTGAAGAAGAGCTATGTGCCGAAGTTTTCCAAAGTTAAAGGATTAGGGTTTTATCGTGTATTTACTGGTGTAATTTTTATTTGCTTTTAAAAAAAGATTATTTGGGTTCTATGCTAATTGTGGTAGATCTCGATTTGGAGTTTATTCTGGATTTAAAATATAAGTAATAATAGAAATGAAATGGATTAACTCTTGGGTACGATTTCCTTGACTATTCCTACTGCTACCGTGGCTCCTGAATCTCTTACGGCGAATCTTCCTAGTTGTGGTATCTCTTTGTACAGTTCTATGCACATTGGTCTTGTTGGTTCTAATTGTACTAATGCTGCGTCACCACGTTTAATGTAATCCGGATTGTCTTCCACTACTTGACCTGTACGTCTATCAATTTTCGCTATTAGTTTTGTGAATCTGCAGGCAACTTGGGCTGTGTGAGCATGAACTACTGGACAGTATCCTACAGAAATTGCCGAAGGAAATTGAATCACTACCATTTGTCCCGTAAACTCTTTTGCTACTGTTGGGGGACTAGTTTTGTGTCCTGCGACATCTCCTCTTCTTAAGTCTTTTTTCGCTATACCTCTTACGTTGAATCCTATGTTGTCTCCTGGAACGGCTTCTGGTATGTTTTCATGGTGCATCTCGATTGATTTGACTTCACCCTCTACATTAGCTGGCTGGAAGATTAAAGTCTCTCCTGCCTTTAAAACACCGGTTTCCACTCTTCCCACGGGAACTGTACCAACACCAGTGATTGTGTAGACGTCCTGAATGGGGATTCTAAGCGGTTTATCTAAGGGCTTAGGTGGAATAATAAATTTGTCCAAAGCTTCAACTATGGGGGGTCCTTTATACCAGCTCATTTTATCACTTTGCTTTGCAATATTGTCACCAGTCCATGCTGATATTGGAACAAAATCTACGTTTTCAACTTTGAAACCCACACTCTTAAGTAAATCACTGACCTCGTTCTTAACCTCGTTGTATCTGTCTTGACTCCAATTTACCGAGGTGTCGTCCATTTTGTTAACAGCTACTGTAATCTGGTTTACCCCCAAGGTAAAAGCCAGATATGCGTGCTCTCTAGTCTGTCCACCTACACCAATACCTGCTTCGAATTCTCCTTTTCTTGCTGATACCACCAGAATCGCTGCGTCTGCTTGACTTGTACCTGTAATCATATTCTTTATAAAATCTCGGTGTCCTGGAGCGTCAATGATTGTGAAATAGTATTTACCAGTTTCAAATTTCCAGAAAGCGATATCGATTGTTAGACCTCTTTCTCTTTCTTCCTTGAGTTTATCTAATACCCATGCAAATTTGAAGCTTCCTTTTCCAATCTTGTCTGCCTCTTGTTCGAATTGCTTTATTGTTCTGTCATCTACTGCGCCCATTAGATACAGTAAGTGTCCTACCATAGTACTCTTTCCATGATCTACATGTCCGATGATAACGAGATTTAAATGCGGTTTTTTTTGTGACATTTTTCTTCCACTTCCTCAATTTTTTCACTTTTCTTGTTCAGTTTATCCATGTTCTGTTCTATTTAAATTTTTTTGGGAAACTATATTTCAAAATAAAAAGAACCAACTTCAATTTTCATCACTTATTCCGAGGAGTTTTTATATGCCATTTATTCTGAAAAATCTTTCTATTAATATTTATCCATATGTAATAGATTTTTTCGGCATGTCTGATTGAATTATTTGTTCCCTCTTAAAATATTCTCTTTCCGTTTTCGTGCTTTTCCAAATCTCGAATAAATTTTTAATGGCCTGTGCCTTTATGTTTTCTGCTCGAAATCTATATATTCTTATTCTTCCAAAGATCTTTTCTTGAACTAACCCCGCCTTTTCCAGAAAATCCAAGTGTTGATTAGTTGTGGAATAGTTTAGATTTGCGCGTTTTGCTATCTCAGATATGTTTAACTCCTCTTCCTCCACGAGAACTTTAACTATTTTTATTCGTCCCTTCGAAGAAAAAATTTTCTCTAAAGAATCATCTTCAAAAGTATCAGTTCTTTCGATCATTAAACTCCCCCAAGCAAATTTAGGATTTCTTGTTCCAAAATTGAAGCAGGAATATCTGGTAAACTTATGAGGGTTGTTTTACCTTTAATCCCCTCTCCCGAAATTTTTGTGGTAATAATTCCTTGCTTTACTAATTCATTGAGGTATTCCCAGAATTGGGTGTGTCTTCTAGGTCTAACATTATATTCTTCACATACTATTCTGTATATTCTCTTAACTTCACTTGTTGTTGCATATGCCTTCTCGGTATTTAATGCTCTTGAAACTGCTAATAATAGTACTTTTTGTTGAACTGGTAAATCTCTTAGAGCATCTTTTCTGACAACTGGGTGTATATCTGATTTGGCTTTTCTTATATGCTCAGGCAAAACACGCATCTTGCTCTGCGATTCCGCAATTTTACCGGCTCGCCATAAAATCTCTAAGGCATATCTGGCGTCTCCTTGTTTTGCTGCTATCTCAGCAATAAATGTTATTTCTTCATTGGTTATAGTGCCTAAATAAAACGCCTCTTTAACTCGCTCAGCTAGGATGGTTTCAAGCTGACTGGCAGAATATTCTTTTAAACGAATAATATTTTGTTGTAAGCTGCTAATAATGCTTGAATCCAACCCTCTAAACAATGCTTCGCTTCTCATTATTCCTATGATTGAAATACGCTGAACTGCGTTTAACTGTTCATCAAAAAGTCTTATAAGAGAGTATAAAAGCTCCTCCCCTTCTCTTCTCAATAAAAAGTCTAATTCGTCGAGAGTGAGGATGATATGCATATCTTCTTCTTCCAAAATTTCTTTCATAATTTGAAGTAATTCTTCCGTAGAAAATCCTCTACGAGGTATACTTGGATTGAATATTTGAACTACCCTGCTAAGAATGGTAAAACTAGCTCTTTCTCTCCTACAGTTTATATGATTATACTGGAGATTAATCCCCCTTTTACTTGCTATAGTCGTTATCTGATTTCCAAAATTTTTAGCTAACGCTGTTTTTCCCGTACCTACGTTTCCAGTAATAATAACTCTTTGGCAATTCCCTGGTTTTTCCAAGATTACTCTAAAAATACTTGCGAGTTGTTTTAACTCGTTCTCCCTGTGTGGAAGGTGTTCTGGAACGTAATCAATAGAAAGTTTAGATTCATCCCTAAATATTGAGGGGCGACTTAACTCATCCTCAACTATATTAGACATTACTTGTCCTTCCATTGTAGAGTAACTTTTTTACTTTCCCTTATTATAAAAATAATATTGACAGTATAAAATGTCGTGTGTATATATCATTTCCACTATTTCCGCTGTCCTTACACTTTCGATACTATGATCAAATTTGAACTATTTTTATGAAAAATCTTTATTTTTCATAAACCTTTAGAATTAACTATGATTAAATCGTCAGTGTTTAAGGATGAAAGTACATTATTTCCAGAATATGTTCCTCCAAAGCTTCCTCATAGAGAAAAACAATTAGATCAGTTAATGCGTATTTATCGCCCTTTGTTTTCGGATAAATTGGTAAGCGTGAACAGCGCAGTTGTGGGGCAGGCGGGGCTCGGAAAGACCGCTACATCGAAATTGTTTGGACAAAAAATACAAGAAATGTCAAAGCAGTTCGGCTCGAAAGTACTATTTGAGTATATGTATTGCAGTACAGTAAGAACCTTACCTGCCGTTTTGAGACAGATAATTATGAAAAATTGGAAGAAAATACCCATTATGGGAATTACTGGAAACGAATTAATCATTGAAATAAACGACATACTAAAGAGGGAAAATACAAGACTCATAATCGCTTTGGATGACGCTAAACTCCTAGGCGGTGAGGCTATACATGGTTTAATTCGCAGTGCAGAATACTTTGGATATGGAAATGCTTGGGTGAGCACTTTAATTATAAGTAGACCTGAGGATTGGGCAGCTCACCTTTACCCTCATTTAATAGAAGATGTTCACTCTGTAATAGAATTTTTGCGATACACAGAATCAGAATTACAAGAGATACTAACTTATCGCGTATCTCTTAGTTTCTATGATGGTTTGCTTTCACAAGAAAATAGTAATATGGTTGCAAAAATAGCAAGTGAAACAGGAAATGCAAGACATGGGATAGAAATTTTACGCCATGCAGGCTATTTGGCGGAAAAAAGCGGGGAAAAAAGAATAACCCCTGAAATGATCAGGATTGCGAAAAATGAGGTTTACCCTGAAACCTCTCCCGAAATACTTCGTGGTTTACATAGACATGAACTAATTACTGCTTTAACAACAGCAACTACCTTAAAACACGAGGTTGCAGTGCCCATCCATAAAGCTTACGAACAATACTGCATAATTTGTGAAGAATATCAAACAACTCCTCGATCCAAAAGAAATTTCCTTAACTATATTAGGGTTCTAGCTGATATAGGATTAATTAATGCTGTAGTGAAAAATCTTAAACGTGGCAGAAGAACTGTTATAACCCTAACGGATATTCCTGCGTCTGTTTTAGAAGAAAGAGCCAGAAAATTATTAGAAAAAATAGGTAAAAATACCTTTGATTAAAAAAGTTATAAACAATTATTTCATGACTTGGGATCGATATTTACCATTTCCCAATAAATAGTAAAAAATATTCTAATATACCACATCAATTTTCCGTAAATATAAAATAATTTAAACAAATATGTTTAAAATTTCTCTATACCCTTTAATTTTAATTTTTATGTAAATTTAAATTTTGTATTTATGAAGGGAATAAATTTGAAAGTTTATAGAGGTGAACTTCATAGAGGAGAAATGAAATTAACTCCCGAATCTCTTACAGATCTTTGGCACCTATACAATATTATAGAAAAGGGAGATATCGTATACGCGAGAACATTTCGGCGTATCCGAAGACCTGATGAACCTTTGAGGGCGGATAAAGGAGAGAAAACTCCTGTATACTTGGGAATTACTGTGGAAGATACTTCGCTACATAAATATTCCAATCGATTAAGAGTTAAAGGAATCGTTACCGATGCTCCGGAGAGTGTTTCTAGAGGTTCCCACCATACTATAAATATTGAAATCATGACTCCTCTTAAAATAATAAAAGATAAATGGCCAAAATATATTCTGAAACGAGTAGATGAAGCTGAAAAAATTAGAACCACAACAAAACTAGCAATATTATCAATCGAGGAGGGAGAGGCAGGCATTACTATAGTTGATAATTATAGTGTGGACATCATAGACAATATTAGTATGAATATACCCGGGAAAAGATTTGTAAGTCAACACGATGAAGCTATTAAAAATTTTTTTAGTACGGTATCTAAACTCCTAAATCAAGTACAAGTGGATAAAAATGTAAGTAAAATAATAATAGCAGGTCCCGGTTTTACAAAAGAAAACTTCTTAAAATATTTTACAACCAAATTCCCCGATCTAAAAAACAAGTTAATTCTAGAAAACGCAAGTTATGGAGGGGTAAACGGCGTTTATGAAGTCATTAATCGCGGAGTAATAGAAAAAATTTTAGAAGAAAACAAAGTAATTGAAGATTCACGACTAGTAGAGGAATTTTTTATACATCTGGCTAAAGATGATAAAAAGGTTACATACGGAAAGGACGCAGTTAATAAAGCAGTTCTATATGGTGCCGTAGATAAATTACTAATAGCCGATGAAAAATTGAAAAATGTTGATCTCGAGGAAAGGGAAAAAATTGATGAACTTCTACGTCAAGTCGAAGAAATGGGCGGAAGAGTTCAAGTTGTAAGCACACTTCATAGGGCGGGGGAGCGTCTTCAAGCATTGGGTGGAATTGCCGCACTTTTAAGATACCCTCTCGCTGAATGATTTTTAACCCATTTTTCGCAGATTCTGCGAGGTTATTCTTATGGTTGAACCCTTTCCGGAGTGAAAGGCGGAAATTGTGCGGGCTTCTCAAATATAATTAGTATGATTCTCAAGAAAGAACTTCAATTGAGAGAACATCGAACTCTACTATAGAATTTACAAATGTGCGAAAAATGGGTTTTAAGTAATCCAAAATATCATAAAGCAGCACATAATCATAATTACAATTAGTTAAAGAGGAGTGTATGATGTCTCCAATCTTGGATGTTCCGTTGGGTACTCCTCTAGAATGCCCACCCTAACTCCTTTCTTTTTAGCTTCGTCTGCAATTTTTTTAGCTATTTCTATTGATGTTTCAATTCTCAATTTTTTAGGATTAAAATATATTAAGTCATCAGAAACACAATATTTTCTGAAAATTGAATATAGAAAATCTAGATTATCACCTGCCTTAACGGTAATCACCCCTTTTAAAAGAAGTCCTTCTCCCGTAATGTTTTCATAAGGTTTTGCAACATTTTTGGCACGCCTTAATAATCTGTTCCTAAGTTGCACGCCTCCCTTTAACCTAGCTGGACAATAATGTATATTTAACTCGGTATTATTCACCGTCCATTTTAGTAAGTCTATAGCCATTTTTTCGCTTCCTTCCACTGAGGCAATACTGTCTTCTTTAATTATGAATCCGCGTTTCTTTAGTTGGTAAGCATTTGTTTCAGTAAATTCCAGCTCGTTGACATTTAAAAAGTCCACACTGTATTTTTCAACTGATTTAATTAGCTTTTTAGTAGCCTCTATTCTCCCCGGTATTGCGGGTATTTCAATTCCCACACTCAAAAAACCGTCTACTAAATCTAAAACTTTACTCTCTTTTTCTGTTAAAATATGGAAGCGTATCTCATCGAGTCCAGCATCAACTAGTTTTTTAATATCCTCTCTGTTAATTTTTTTCTTTCCTGTGTAGAGGTGAATGTGATGAGTATCCCCAAAATGATCTTTTAAGAGATGAATATAGTGAATTATACGATTCAAAACTAAAAGCGGTTCACCCCCGGTAATTCCCGTTCCATCAGCACTACTAAGCGTTGCTTCATAAATTAATTCTTCATCATCATAGACTAGGCGCTCATTGGCATAAACAACATCTCTTCCTTTTCGTTCATAGGAAATTGGGCAGTACCACGAACAATTGGCTGGATTTTCGCATAGACCAGTTACAAATAAAACAAGTTTCCCGCCTTGCATACACAACTGGCAACCTTTGGAAAGCGTTCCAATTATAATTGATCCGCCAATAGTTTTTGAAAGTTTACGCAAAATTTCACCTTCACTTAACTCGCATACGGTTACGCACAACAGAATCCTTATCCGAGATTTTTTTTAACACCTGCTCAAAGCTCTCATCTTTTTCTAGAACTCTCTTAAGATAAACGCCTGTTCGCCCCACTTTATCACGTTTCATAAGTACTCTTATTCTCTGATTAACAATATCTAAACTAACACCCAAAATCTTAGCCGTAATTGCTTCGTTTCCTATAACGGGCCTTTCCAAATGCCCATATTCGGTGGGCTCTATTAAAATTAATCTTTTATCAACTCCCGGAACTCTTTCCCCTTGTATCAAACCTTCCAAAGATAATGCCCCTCCAAAATAATAAAATTCGTTTTCTAAACGTCTAAGATTTACCATAGGGAAAGATACACTTACTTTATCCTCAATGATTATGTAACCTTTGGCGGCGTATTGAGGAGTTGCCTGAACGATCTCTCTAGAAATAAAATCTGTCTTAATCCCCTCAAGAGCATGTTCAACTAGAAAGGATGAAACTACATAGGGTATGAAAACATCCACATCACTACTTTTTTTTACATCTCCCCTAGCTAAACTGCCATGAACAATTGTTGTAATGCCGTATTTAGATAAATTCTCCATAATGTTAATAGCTTTCTCTCTCAATTCCTCCAAGAGTTTCCATCTTTTACTATTATACCTTATTTCGATCTTATCACCGACTAGGACTGGCTTTTCAGCCATTATTAACCACCAAAACTTACTTTAAACTCCTATTCTTCATTAAGAAACTTGAAAAAACCTCATGTTCTTTATGAGGCGAGCATTAATTTTATCCAGTTCAAGTACTCTTTTGAACCCCCTATAACTCTTATGGCTATAATTTCAGGTACCTCATAACTGTGAATACTCTTAACCTTACCTACTATTTTTTCTAGAAAATCTTCCTCTGACTTGATAATCAATAGACTTTCTTCACCTTCTTCAATTTTGCCTTGCCACCAATAAATCGATTTTATCATTGGAACAATATTAACACAAGCCGCCAGTTTAGAACTAAGTAATTCAAAGGCTATACTTTTTGCCTCACTAGAGTTAGCAGCAGTTACAAAAACAATTATTACCATTCAAATCACCTTTAAAAAAGTTATATAGAAAACACCCTAAAAGATATTGAATTACTAAATACTTATTTGTTAAGGATTCCATAATTATATTTAATAATTTGAATTCTTTGAATTACACCTATCTTATCTCTTTTTAAGAATAATTTTTTAAGCGGTTCATAATTTGGTTTATCTGAATATTAAGTTAGGTTACTTATTAAATTGTTTAATAATATAATGAATCCTAAATAACTCTACGTTTAACCTAAAAAGAAGGAAGTAGTAATCTTTGGCTGACGCGTATTTAATTCTAATGGCACTTTTCCTGTTTTGGATGTTTATATTTATACTAGCTAAGTATCTAAAACTAGAAAAATATGGATTTGATATAGCTCCCTTCTTTCTGATGTATAGAACCAAGCGGTTTAACAACATTATTTCGAGAATAGCAAAAAAATCTCCAAAATTTTGGAAATCTGTTGGAACTTTTGGAGTGGCGATAGCCTATGCTGCCCTCGGTTATGGTATTCTCGCATTACTGAGAAATCTTGTGAATGTTTTTGTCCAACCACAAAATACCTATCCCTTGGTACCCATAATCCCTGGAATTACCATAACAGGTACATCAATAATCTATGTATTAATCGCATTAGTTATAACATTAGTAACTCATGAACTAGCACATGGAATAGCCGCCATCGCGGAAGGACTACCTATCAAGTCTGCAGGTCTATTATTTCTCATTATTCTACCCGGTGGCTTTGTAGAAATGGATGAAAAGGCGTTGAAAAAAGCTCCATCACGCTCCCGATTTAGAATACTTAGCGCTGGATCCGCAACAAATCTTGTAACCGCTCTATTTGCGCTCTTAATTCTTAGCAACTTTGCGTTAGTTATATCCCCCTGGTACGGACCTTCAGTCGGCGTTTTTGTTAATGATGTAGAACCTTACTCTCCTGCATACTTTAAACTTCCTCCCTCTACAGTAATATTTGCGATAAATGGCACTCCAATAATTTCGGACTACGGACTTATATTATACCTCTCAAATGTTAAACCTTTTGAAACATTAATACTAGATACTAGCATGGGTAGAATTACTCTTACTACAAGCATAAACCCCCGAGATCCAACTCGTGGATATATTGGAATACATTCCCATCCATTCTATTTCCCATCACCTGCAGTGTGGTGGCTGGGAATCAGCTTTCCTACCCACCTATATTTGACATTCATTTGGATTCATATTGTTACTTTCAGCGTAGCCATTATCAACATGCTTCCTATCTACGCTCTTGATGGAGGTAAGCTATTTGAGGAAGTGATAAGAAACACCGTATCAAAAGATAAGAAACTAAAAATTGCCAAAAAATCCTATTCAAAACGAAAAATTTTAGTCAATAGTGCTTGCGTCGCCGCAATTACTTTGCTTGTTGCAAACATTATTTTACCTCTACTAATTGTGGGTTTTACCCCCCTCTAAAAATCGGAGGATAATATTTATTGACTTCTTGTAAAAAATGCTCAAAAAACGCAGTAGTTTTTTTACCCTATTCCGGAGAAAAACTTTGCCGAAAATGCTTTCTAAACTCCGTAGAAAAAAGGGTCCAGAAAGCAATTTCTAGATATAAAATGCTAAAAATATCAGACCGCATTGGGGTCGCTTTATCCGGCGGAAAAGACAGTGTAGTGCTCCTAAATATCTTGCACAAAATTGAAAGCAAGTTTCTCAGAAGTAAATTATTCATAATTCATATTGACGAGGGTATATCTAAATATAGTATTAACAATCAAAAAATGGCCAAAAAGCATGCCTCTGAATTAGACATAACCTTTATCCAAACCTCGTATAAAAAAATTTATGGTAAAACACTCGATGAGGTCATTAAAAAAGCTGGAGAGGGCGAGAATAGAAGATTAGGTGCTTGCTCCTATTGTGGAGTACTTAGAAGAAAAGCCTTGAATACAACTGCCCGTGAAACTAATGTAGACTGCATCGCAACCGCCCATAATTTAGATGACGAAACCCAAACAATAATTCTAAACCTTTTAAGAGGAGACCTAAACAGACTGATAAGAAATAGCCCACTTCCCCAAAAAATACATCCAAAACTAGTTCCTAGGATAAAACCGTTAAGAACAATTCCCGAAAAAGAAACAACCCTATACGCCTACTACAAAAATTTAAGCCACAACTCAAAACCATGCCCATACACTGCTGAAGCATACAGAGACGATGTACGATTCTTCCTCAACCAAATAGAAAGCAAAAGACCCGGCACAAAATACAACATACTAAATCTTTACGACAAACTAAGCACAAAAATCACCATAAATCAAAACTCCATCCAGGAATGCATAATATGTGGAGAACCCTCTGTAGAAGAAAAATGCAAAGCATGCCAACTACTAGAAAAATTTTAGCGGCTAAATTAATTAATGTGCAAAAAAGGCCTACTTGCACATAAAAAATTTATTTGAGGCAGCGAGTCCTGGTGCTCGACATCCCGCCCCGCCAGCGTATAAGCCACCTGGTCTCCAATCCGGGTTTCTGAAAGCATCGAACGTTCAGAGTTAGGCTGCTCCATCAAGGCGTTAACATAATTCTGCCAGCGCTCTCCCGGGCCTAACCGGTTTCTCTGACGAAAGATGAACAAACTTTCCCTACGGAAAGCCGTCATCTACCGCCAATCCTCCAGTGCGGATTTTCACTGCCTTGGTGACAGACCGTTTTGACAGTTTGGGCATGCCTCACAACAGCTTTCAGCCCGCCGTATAGAGGATTTGCGGTCGAGAGGAAAACCTCTCTCAGGCGACCCCTAGTAGCCCGCTTAGACTCGCCACCATCTAATGAATCTGTTTACAAAAATATAAACATTTCTTTTTGTTCTTTTAATTAACTGTTGTATACTTTAAATAAAATAATATTGAATACTAAATTTGAAAACTATAATTAGTATGCGTGGTCAAAAAGGTTAAAATGGCGCAGAGGACGGGACATTCTTGATCCAAAACTCTTAAAATCATTTCGAACCCGCGTTCTCCAATGGAGAACTGGCTTAGCAGGCTTGCACCCAGAGAATAGGTATTTTTCTGGACAGCGCCTTACCGCTTGGCTACCTCTGCGCTTTTAATAATATTTTCCATCATTTTTAATTAAATACTTATTTTTAACTTTTTTTAACTTACCGCTCTTTTATCTTTTCGGGTGTTTAATCAGATTAATAGAAAAAGTTAAGTGTTATATTAGATAATCGTATTTTGTATCTTCTAAGCCTAACATTGATAGGCCTATTATTTTAAGGCTCTTAAATTGGTCGGAGGTTGGTACTTGTCTAGCGAAATGATTCCTGGTATACATCCTACACGAATGGAACTTCTAATGTTGAAGAGAAGAAAGAATCTTGCCGAGAAAGGACATGATCTATTAAAGGAAAAGAGAGATGCTTTAATAATGGAGTTTTTCGATATTCTGGAAGATGTTCGAAAGTTAAGGAATGATGTTAATGTAGCACTTAAAGAAGCATATGATGCACTAGCCATAACTAAAATGGTAATGGGCCCCCTGAAGGTGGAGGAGGTAGCAACGAGTATTCCTCCACTTTTAGAATTAGATGTCAGTACTAGGAATGTTATGGGTGTTCGTGTTCCTCTCTTACGAGTAGAAGAGAAATCTGAATCCACTTTAATTTCTTCTTATGGCTTTACCGATACCTCCGCAAAACTTGATGAAGCCGTTGAAAAATTCAGGGAAGCTTTAAAAGCTATAATCCGTTTAGCGGAAACTGAAGCAGCAGTTAAAAGATTGGCGGAGGAAATAGAGAAAACTAAAAGGCGTGTTAATGCTTTAAAATATGTAATTATTCCACGACTTACAAATACTATTCAATTTATCGAACTTCATTTAGAGGAAAGAGAAAGAGAAGATTTGTTCCGAATGAAAAGAATCAAATCAATTTTAGCTACGAAATCCTCGTAACTTCTAGATTATACATTTTAAGGAACTCTAAATAGTAGATTAAATTTGAATTTATTTTTGCCATGAAAAACTTTTTTCATTCTTTGTTTCAGACGCTCACAAGCGTATAGGTGTTTCCCATGAAAAACTAAAGATTTTCATCCTTTGTCTAAAACGCGTAAGCGTATGGGGGTTTTTTAAAAAATATCGATTATTGGAAAAATAATGGAGAAAAAATTATTCTTTAACTAGTAGTATTGCCTTAGCTAAATTTCCATCTGCTTCAATAAGTGCCTGCTTCGCCGCTTCCTCTGATACGCCCGCTTGCTGGGCCACTAGTTGTATATCTGCTAGTGGAATTTCCTTCTCTCCTTTTTCCTCTTTTTTCCTCTCCTCAACACTTCCCATAATCTGAAAAACCGTTTGTTTTGCAATTTCCATACGCGTAACCTGGGGATTACTTATAATAATATCCTTATTTATCCCCTTGATTATTACTTCAGTTGCGTTTATTTCTACAGGTTTGATTCCCATTTGCTGCATTGCTTTTTTCATTTGTCGTGGATTTACACGACGCATTTATTGACCTCCTTTTTAAAATCTAATTTATAATTAATTCTTAAACGTTTTGTAATTTTTAGCTTTAATTCTTTGTTTTACTTATTTTTATTTTGACTCCGACTCCCGTTTGGAATGCAAGCATTTCATTTGCGCTAAGAACCGCTTTGCCAACTGCTACTAGATTATCATTAGTATCGACAACTATAACTTCATCACTTGGTCTAATATTCGGATCAGCCTCGAAAATATGTTTGGCAAACACGTTCCGTCCTTTTATTATGTAAGAAACTATATCTTTTAATATCACCACTCTCAATTTCGGTCTTTTAGTTTTTTTTAGTATTATCTCTGCTCCTTTTAGATGAAGAGCTATTTTTCCATCATTTGCTCGAATAGTTGCGAGTAAGTTTTCATTAAAATAAATGTATCTAATTTTTCCTGTCCTTGGTGAATGTGATACGCTAACCCCTCTCGGAAATAGTTTATCTCCGATTTCAGGGGAAAATTGATAGTTTGCAATACTTCGAATTTTTCTGAGTGTCTGATAATCTGCCTTAATTTTTTCCAATCAAGTTACATCCTATTTTCTAACTTCCAAGTCAAAAACTATATGATCGATGCTTGGAGCATATTTTTTAACTTTTTTGAAATCCAAGTGCTTAATTTTAAAAGATCTTTGTTCAACTTTCTTTTCTATATTCTTTAATTTTTCTTGTAATAACCTCTTTGGAAATGCCTCATGATAGTTTATAATTCCACCTTCCCTTCTTAGGGAATTAAAGGCTGTGTCTAAATATTTTTCTGTTCCATTTATTAAACCCATAATTACTCTATCAGCAATTCCTACTGGCGCAACATCCACACAATTTCCTAAAATTGGTTTGACCACATCAACAACTCTATTTAACAAAATGTTTGTAGCCAGATATTTATACGCACAGGGGTTGATTTCAATCGCATAAACTTTAGATGGCTTAGAATGAACTGCTATTGGAATCGAAAATTGCCCAACACACGAAAAAAGATCTATAATTATTTCTCCCTCTCGAACTAACTGACTCAGTCTAAAACGCTCATAACTATTACCCGGTGAAAAAAGTATTTTAAATGGATCAAGTTTAAAAACACAGTGATTTTCTCTATGAATGGTCTCCGTACTTCCCCCTCCTGCTATTATCTTTAAATTAGGAATACGCATATCCCCATGCGGGGGCATAACCTTTCTTGCTACAATTCTTGCTCGTTTTTCAATTTTGGTAAACGCAATTCCAATTTCACGTTCAAATGGTAAAAGTTCCGATTTGATATTACAAATTAGAATATCTCCCAAAAGTTGCCAACTACGGGGAACAAGATCTAAAAGTTCAGCAGGAATAATTGTCTCTAAAAATTTTTTTAACCTTTTCCAAGAGGGTTTCCCCAAAAGAATCCGTCCTAGTTAAAATTTAACTTAAAAAAGGTCATTTTCTATAGTTATAAATAATTCTTAATGATTGCATTATACATTGTATATTAATTAGTAAAGAATATAATTCATGCATACATCCCTAAAGGTCCATCTTTGCCAGCCACTTTCTTGCCTAATACCTTTTCTACCGCTTCTTCGAATTCTCTTTTACTAACGCTGGTTTTACGCTTGCGAATCGAGAACATACCGGCTTCGGTACAAATTGCCTTAATGTCTGCTCCCGTACAATTTTCGGTTAGTGGTACTAATTTCTTAAAATCAACTTCTTCATCAATATTCATTCGTCGTGTATGGATTTTAAAAATCTCTAATCTTGCCTGGTCGTTAGGCATCGGGAATTCGATTATTCGGTCGAAACGTCCTGGACGAAGAAGTGCTGAATCCAGGATATCAATCCTGTTTGTGGCTGCAATTATGCGCACATCCCCCCGCACATCAAATCCATCTAAGACACTTAAAAGTTGCATTAAGGTTCTTTGAACTTCACGATCTCCACTAGTAGCGATTTCAAGTCTCTTTCCTCCAATAGCATCAATTTCATCAACGAACACTATACTTGGTGACTTATTTTTAGCCATCTGGAAAATCTCTCTAACGAGTCGAGCGCCCTCCCCTATAAACTTTTGAACTAATTCTGATCCAATTACTCTAATAAATGTTGCATTTGTTTCGTGTGCCACTGCTCTAGCAAGAAGAGTTTTGCCGGTGCCCGGGGCGCCGCTTAAAAGTACTCCTTTCGGAGGGTCTATTCCTACCTTTTCAAACAATTCTGGATTACTTAGGGGCAACTCAACAGTTTCTTTCATGTCCCTAATTTGTTCTTCTAAACCCCCTATATCCATATAAGAAACTGGTGGTGCTTCCTCAACTTCCATACCTCTGACAAAGGGGTCTCGAGCTGGTGGCAGTACCTCTACAACAGCAAATGTTCTCTGGTTTAAGGCAACTCTAGTTCCTGCAGCTAAATCTTTTTGAGGTATACTCTTAGAAACATGTACAATAAAATGAGGTCCTGTGGAACTTTTCACAACAACCCTATTATCGCTTAAAACATCTATTATGCTCGCTGCTATTAGAGGGGGTTGTCGTATTTTATCAATTTCAGTTCTAAGAGAGTGAATTTCGCGTTCAAGTCTCATACGCTCCGCATCAAGCCATTGTTTTTCAGTTTCAAGTGCTCTAAGCCTTTTCTCAATATGTCTCGTGTATGATAATAGGTATGATGTGTCAGAATTGTAAACGTGTTTTCCCGAGTCAGCAGATTCCGGCAATAGACTACCTCCAAGCTGACATTACCTTTCAAATATATTAAATATTTTGGTAACTCAAACAAATTCAGTTATTCTACTATGAATATTATTGTAAATAAGATAAAAATAAGTAACTTTTTTCTTAATCATTATTTATTATATTAAGGAAAATATATAAT
>NZ_JBRAKS010000024.1:8624-20028 GCF_052745115.1 Candidatus Jordarchaeum sp. | reverse complement strand
GGTTTAAATTTCTTAATTTTACCCATTAAAAAGACTTAATATTTTTGAAATAAAATATTATACGCAATACTCTCAAATAATTGAGGTGTCATTCTAATGTCACTAACCGAGAGTCAAAAAAAGGTCTTAGAACGGCTTAACAACCAAGTCCAAGAATTAAGCGATCAATTAAAAAACAAAGAAGAAGAAATCCAAGAAAAAGAGCGAAAAATAAAAGAACTCCAGCAAACAATAAACGACGAAACTCAAACAAAGGAAGAACTAAAATCAAAAATAGAAGAAAAAACACACACCCTCGACGAAAAAGTAAAAGAAATAGGTCAGTTAGAAAACAAAATCCGAGAACTAGAAGACCAAACCAAAGAATTAGAAAAGAAAATAAAAGAACTAAACGAAGGAAACAAGAAAAGAGCAGAAGAACTAAGCCAAAAAGAAGAAAGAATAAAAAAATTCGAAGAAAAAATATCCGAAAAAGAAACGAAAATAGAGGAACTAGAATCCGAACTAAACCATTTCGAGGAGAGAGAGAAAAAAACAAGAGAAATTTTCGAAAAAGACCCAAAATACAGAATCTTCTTCATACTAAGAGACTCAGGCAGCAGAAGCTTCGAAGAACTAAGCAAAACCCTCGGAATCGCAATAGTGCAACTCAAAACCTACATCTCAGACCTAAAATCACACGGACTAGTCGACATCAAAGGAGAAGAAATAGAAGTATCCCCACAATACAAATAAAAAACCAAAAAATTAGAACCTGATCTATTTCTAATTTCCAAAATAATCTAATCTAACCAAACAGATTTCTTTCTAAACAATTTATAATAAAAAAAGTTATTTTTAAAACACCGAATACGCTGCCAAACCCTAACAAGCGACAAAAAATTATGTGTAGTAGGAATCTACATCCGTTCCCGGACGAGGCTCAGGGACACCAATCTGCTCCGCGGGCAGCCTTAACTTAAGCTTTTCAATCTCCTTCTCCAGCTTCTCACTATAAACATCCAAAGCACCAAGATCTATATTCAAATCATACCGCGCATTCAAAACCTCAATTAACACCTTCGAAGAACGCGGATTAAAACTGATACGCGACAAGCCCTCCGCAAGCAGAGAAACCCCCAACATATCATAAGAGGAAGCCATAAGAGGCATAATCCCATTAAGCCCCGAAATCCTACCATCCCTAAGCGGAACCACGTTATCTATCCTCTCAAAATCTCCCAACGCGTCCTTGCTAGTAGTAGACACATAGACCTTGGGCTTCTTAACATAATTATTAGTACCAAAACAACCCAAAGAAACCAATTCCTTAACACCCATATCCTCAAGATTTTTCAGAAGCACATGAGCAATTATATTACTACCCATAGGGGTCAAAGGCTGAGTATACGAACACGAGAAAAGAAGATCCCTACCCGCACTAGGCCTACGCCACAAATACACAGTAACCGAAAAAATATTAGACCAATCCGCGAACAAACCATCCTGCACAAATGCAACCGAAGGCATATCCAAATTCATCACCTCAAACAGAGGCCGCGCCTTTGCCTCGGTAATCATGTGACGAACCGCAATGAGGCCAACGTTACCTATTCCACTTGCTCCTTGTATGAATATAGGATTTTCTAGGTCAAGTTTTTTTAGGTCTATCCCTTTTTTGTATAGTTTTACTTTGATTATGTCTCCGATTTCCCAGTTTGTTTCGTTTGTTTTCAATGAAATACACCATTTATCTTTTGCTTTTAGTTAACATTAGATGCGAAAGGAATTTCAATCTTTCCCTCTAGATTTTTGAAATTAAAGATTTTTAAAATTTATTTATAATTAGGTATTATTTCGCTTTATTAGATGAAAACAAATAATGCCGTTTTATAAAAATTATTTGAATAGTGTTCCAAAGTACATGCACTGGTTACGTGATATTATCATTTGTAATTCATCTATGTATTCTTCAGTTGTTTCTACTGGGGCGCCTTTTATGATCACTACTGGGATTTGTTCGTTTCCTTCGCCCATTAGTATTTCTGCGGCGCATGCGAGGTTGTCTGCTACGGCTCTTCTGGTGATTTTTAGTGTATTTCCGTAGAGGTCTTTTTTTCCCCGCTCATCCACCACCGGTTTGATTCCTGCTACGCCTAGGGCGAAGCCGGTGTTTCCTAGTCGGAGGGGGTGTGTTCTGCTGTCGGCGATTATGATTCCTACTTTGTGCCCGGTTTTTTGGTAGATTTGGTTTCTTATTTTGTGGGCGCTTTTTGTGGAGTTTTTTGGTAGTAGTATTGCGTAGCCTTTAGGGACGTTTGAACTGTCTATTCCGGCGTTTGCCTGAAGTATGTTGTTTTTTAAGGTGAGTAGTGCTCTGTAGACTCCTCCGTATACTATTTGTGATTCTTTAATTACGAGTTCCACGAATTCGGGTTCTAATTGTGTTTCCTTAGCGATTTTGTAGGCTTCCTTTGAGGGTTTAACGTCATTAAGTCTTACCATTCTTCCTTCTATGCGGGCAACAGCTTTGGATGCTATGATAATAATATCTCCGTCTTCGAGGGTTAGGTTTTGTTCGTTTATTTCTTTTATGATTATAGAGGTTAGGTCGTCTCCTGCCTCCAGGATTTTTGTGCGTATAGGGTAAAGGCTCATTACCATGCCAGTTTTCATCTCCTTTTAGACCATGGATAAAAATAAGAGGAGGTATTAAAGTTGTTTGTTGCCAAGGAGTTTAGGAGGAAAACCATGGAGACAGCAAATTTCGGAAATCTAAAAATTGGCGATGGGTTACCAGTTAGAATTTTTGGAGCGTTAAACATTAGTCCGGAGTCTTTCTATAAAGAGTCTGTTCGTACCACTTCTAAGGAAATAGTGGAACTTGCTCTTAAGCTAATAGACGAGGGAGCGGATTATATTGATCTGGGAGGGGCTTCGTCCGCGCCACCAAAAATTTACAATACCAGGTTTGTTTCAGAGAAGGTGGAACTTGAAAGGGTTGTAATGGCTGTAAAAGCTATACGAGAAGTCACTGATTTTCCAATATCAATCGATACGCAGAGAGCGAAAGTGGCGGAAGCGGGTTTAACTGCCGGTGCAAATGCGATTAATGACGTGAGTGGTTTCAAAACTGATTCCAAGTTGCCTAAGATCGTTGCGGATCACGATGTTCCAGTAGTGCTCATGGCAGCAATAAAAAAACCAGGTGATGCTCAAAATATTAGTGAGGTTAGGGAATCCCTGAAAAAGAGTATCCAAGTTTCGAAAGAGGCGGGAGTGGATCAAAAGAAAATTGTTATAGATCCGGGTATCGGCTTTGGAAAACCGCATGAATGTGACCTAGCATTAATAAGAGAATTGAGTAGACTCAAAACCCTTCAAAAACCTGTTATGGCTGCGCTTTCTCGAAAATCGTTTATTGGAAAGATACTAAATCTTGAGAATCCTGAAGAGAGATTGATTGGTTCCTTGGCGGCAACATCCATTGCTGTATTTAACGGGGTCAATGCTGTTCGGACACATGATGTTAAACAAACAAAGGAAACCATTCAAATAGCAGAGTCTATAGCTAAAACCAGCAAAATTGTTGAAAATGATACTTACAATGCAATAGAGTTAGATTTTCTAAAAAATCCGGATGATGGAGAGGAAATGATGAAAGTTATCGGTGTTAGTGAACCTGGAATTCAAATGATGAAAGACAAAACGGTAAATCATAACATATTTATACGCAACATTAGTGCTCCCGCAGCTCTCTCTCTAAAACAACATATGCTCTCTGTTGGTGGAGATGTTGCCATGCCCAAAGGCGTAATTGACTTCGAAACAAAAACATGTACAGTACTACTAATAGGCACCACAAAACAAATAAAATCAATTATTCCCAAATTGAAAATGAATTATTTCAACCTCCCAGAAATCGCAAAAATCTTGCAAGATCTGATATAAAAATTATAACTTTCAATAATTATTCAGATTCCGATTCTAGTATTTACTTTCTTCTAACAATTTTATTGTAAAATTCTGTGATTTTTTCCCTAGCATCTCCTAAGGATTTTACACGAGTCTTAAAAGAATTTATGAAATTTTTAAAATCTGTTAAATCCAAGTCTACCTTTTGGATTGAACTAGTTCTCTCTTTTATATCATCAAAGAACTTTCTAACCTCTTTGAAATCTAAGAACCCTGGTTCACCAGAATTTCCCACTAAATCATCTAATACCGGAACAAATTCTCTAACTTCTTTTACATCCTCGCCCCAACTTTCAATCCGACCATAATTATTGATAAATTGTTCCTTTATTTTAAGGAGTATATTTCTTATCTTATCACCATTATCACTGTAAGCGACAAAAATTAAATTCCCGGAAGGTATGGAAACGAACTGTTTATCCCCCAATACGATCATATCAAACTCTTCACCGCTAATATCTCTACTAAAAGACGATATGGCACTTAAAAACCCGGTAACCAAGGCTTCATCATAATCCGGTCCACCGTATTTACGATGAAGAACACATAAACCATCCTTGGTTAAAATGTAAATGTTGTATATCAATAATAGTGCCGCTCCAAACTTCCATTATCGTTTTCTCTATGAAAAATAATTACCATGAACAAATAAAAATTTTCCTAAGATATAACAATTCAATTTTAATAATTTTTCCCCTTAAAAACTAGATTTTTAACCATAAAAATTAAATTATTATCAATGATAAAAAAATAAAAAAATAAAACTTTTTTAATGAATCTCAGAAGTGCTTCCTACTTTTCACTCCATATGTCCACCATTCGCTGTGGCCAATCGATACTCAAAAGTTTTTTAGCAGTCTTCTCTGAAATAGCACCATTCTCTCTTCTCTCCAAAACCACCTCAACTGGAACCAGAAAAGGCTTCTCCGCATTCCAGTTCCATCCCAGAAATAGCTCATCCTCATCATCAATGTAAAGACAAGCTGCACGTAGCTTCTGCCTATGCTTCTCAGACCAGTCCTTAACCCATGCTGGGGTATTGAAAACAGCGATATCCACTTTCTCCTTCTTACGACTAAATTTGCTCAGTTCATCAGGCAAAACCGCATCAAAGAGATGGGTGTGGCCATAAATAATGCGTAATTTCTTGCCGGTCACAGTTCTGTTTTTAGAGAATCTCCGCCACCAGCTAAGAATACCCTTAATTGAAACCTTACGATTATACCTTGTACCAACCACCCGGTTCCAAACCTTCCTACCATAAAGATAGAAAATACGAGGACTACCCAAAACCGCCCAGAGAAAAATCAGAGCAGGATTACCAACCACCGTTAAAAAGGGAATAACCCAGTTCCAAAAACCAATATTAAAACCCAGAAAACTCAAAGGATTCCACTGTATGAAAATAGAATTTAAAACCACCGCTATTATCCCGAGAAACAGTAACCCGATGAAAAGATCCCCATACCTGCCAAATGCCAGAGCTCCCGAGCGAACGCCCGGTAAAAGCTTCCAAGGATGAAACCGGAAAATCCTATCAAACTGATACCCGTGAAGAAACAAGTAATCCCGATCACCCTTCTTCAAAGTTATAACCTTTTTATCCCCATCCTTCTTCCCCTCCTCGCTCTGGGAAGGATAAAGTTCTTTAACAATACTCATCGTCTGCTCGCCTGAAGGATAAGCTCCAGTTAATGGTTGCAAGTCGTAATCATGATTACCCAAAATATAAATCTTCTCACATTTCAACCTCTGAAACAAGTCAAAAATAGGTCTACTACTATAATCAATTGCGCGATCCGTGGCATCCCAAAGCTCCAGAATATCCCCATTCAAAATCAACTTCTCCGGAGGCTTCAAAACCTTCTCCTTACGCCCATTACCCCAAGGTCCCAACTTGATCATAGTCTTCTCACCATTCCTCAAACGAATAAGCCAATTAACAAACTGCCCCACTTTATCCGGCTCACAAATCACACCCTTACTTTTCTCCTCAGGACCCGGAACCAAGCCCAAATGAGTATCCGAAATCACAAAAAAACTGCCATCACCCAACCAAAAACACCTCCAAACAAATAAACCAGTAGCTTACCCATAAAAACTACAAAAAACCCTATTAAGCTTTACTAAAATAAGCAACTAAAAAATAAAAATATAAAATAAAAAAGAAAGAACAAACCCCGACCAAAAAAAGGCGCAAGGAATACAATAAATCGCCAAAAGATTTTTTACCCAAAACAAGAAACGTCTAACAACCAAAAAGGAGGAAAACAAATGGCGATAAAAACACCACTATGCGACATGCTCGGAATAAAATACCCCATAATCTCTGCGGCAATGGGCCCATTCTACACTACAAAACTCTGCTCCGCAGTAGTAAACGCCGGCGGCTTCGGAATAATCTCACACACCAACCTACTAGGCGTAGACCCCCTAAAATCTATGGAAGAAAGCATACACAACGTAATGGAAAACTGCAAAGGAAACTTCGGAGTAAACATAAGAGTCGCAAGACTACAAATCGACGCCCCCGCACTACAAGAACTAATAGTAAGATTAAGAAAAGAAGACCCCGAAATACGAGAAAGATTAAAAATGCTTGTCACATCAGCAGGAAACCCCAAGCCACCAGCACTATTCTTCAAAGAAAAAGACCCCGACCTCCTAGTCTTCCACGTAGCACCAACACTCTACCACGCAATGAAAGTAGATGGACTCTGCGACGGAATAATATGCACCGGATACGAAGGTGGAGGACACCAAAGCTACGAACGCGTAAACACCACAGTCCTAGTCACCGAAGCTGTGAGACACTGCAAAAAACCGATAGTTGCATGCGGCGGTTTCTCGGATGGTCGTGGTATTGCTGCTGCATTGGCGATGGGTGCTGTGGGTGTTCAGATGGGTACTCGCTTTATCGCTACTAAGGAGTGTGAGTTTCACCCGGATTATAAGGACTTCATCGTCAGGTCTAGGGATTCCGACACGATGGTTTGTCAGGGGGCTTTTGGTCCTATTCGTCTTCTCAAGAACAAGTATGCTGAGGAGCATGGTGAAATCGTGTCTAAGGATGCTAAGATGGCTATGGAGGCGGAGCTTGACCTAGAAGCAATTCAAGAGGATACCAAAAAATACTCTCTTGTCTATGAGGGTGACATTGAGAATGGTCCTGTTCTTTGTGGTCAGTCCTGCGGGAACATTGATGATATTCCTACGGTTAAGGAGCTTATTGAGCGGATGATGAAGGAAGCTGAGGCGGAAATCAAGAAGTTGAACTCTTACATAAAATAAAATTTTTCTTTGGTTTGTCTGTGATAAGTATTTAATTGTAGATAATTTAACTTCGTTTTCTGCCTTCTACTATTTTTTCTTTTTTATTGTTTTTATGTGACTTGTTAAGTTTTAGTATTATTTTTAGGATTTTTTCCATTATTTTTAAATAATGGTTGTTTTAAGTATTACTTGCAAGCCGTAAATATTTAACAATAGTTAATTGTTTACCGATTACGAATTTAGATAAAGTTTGTGGTGTTGTGGTTGAAGTCACCTTGTGAGATTGTTATTTGGTATGTTCTTCCCAGTGTTAGGTCTGAATTGGCTAAGGAACTGGTTAAACTTGGTTTGTCTCAGAAGGAGGTTGCAAATAAGCTTGGAATATCTGAGGCAGCGGTTTCCCATTATGTAAAGGGTAAACGAGGTAAAAAGATTGATTTGGACAAAGATACTAGGAATGAGGTAAAAAAGCTCGCGAGTGACATGGCTTTTTCAAGTGATCACTCGAAACTGATCCTGAAAACATGTGAGATTTGTATTAAATTTAGAAGGAGCGACCTTCTTTGTAAATTGCATAAAAGTTTAGAACCGGTTCCTGCTGATTGTAAAATTTGCTCAGAATTGTTCAAAGAAGAAAGGTAGGCTGTGGTCAGATGTCGTATTTCCTAATTCGGTTGGCGAGTGTAATTTATTTTAACTTAAGGTATCTAATCGAGTTACTATATTCCGGTTTAATTAACAAGTTTCCTTATTTCCCCCTATACAGTTATTAACTAATTATTTGTGAGCAATAGTAATTGGAAATTCAAGGATTATAATTAGGTAAAAATCTTTACATTTGAAAAGATTATTGAGTCAGAATTGTGTAGTTTATGGTATAGAGGTGTTGCCATGAGAAGAATATATATGGATCATGCAGCGACAACATATGTTGATCCTGAAGTGGTTCAGGCAATGCTTCCTTATTTTACAGAATTTTTCGGGAACGCTTCGAGCTTTCATAGTTATGGTAGGGAGGCTAAGGAGGCCCTAGAACATTCTCGAGAGGTTGTTGCTAAGGCTCTTGGAGCGAGTCCCGAAGAAATAATTTTTACCTCAGGGGGAACAGAGTCTGATAACACTGCTATTAAGGGTGTGATGTATGCAAATAGAAGCACCTCCCATGTTATTACTTCCATGATTGAACATCATGCGGTGTTAGAAACATGTGGTTATCTACAGGAACATGGTTTTGATGTTACACTCTTGCCGGTAGATAAGCATGGTTTTATCAGTCTAAATCATCTAGAGGACGCCATTACTAATGAAACGGGACTTGTTACGATAATGCATGCTAATAATGAGATTGGGACCATAGAACCCATAAAAGAAATTGGGAGAATAACCAGGGAAAATGATATTTATCTGCATACGGATGCGGTTCAAAGCTTTGGCAAAATTCCCACAAATGTGGACGATTTGAATGTGGATTTGCTCTCAATTTCTGGTCATAAAATATATGGTCCCAAGGGGGTGGGCGTTCTCTACGTGCGTGAAGGGGTGAAGATTGAACCTGTACAGTTTGGAGGAGGTCATGAGAGAGGGATGCGGTCCGGTACAGAAAATGTGCCGGGCATTGTGGGTTTGGCAAAGGCAGTTGAGATTTCCCAAAGAGAAATGGAAAAAGAGTCTAAAAGGTTAATAAGGCTTAGGGATAGGCTGATTGAAGGAGTTTTGAAGATAAATGATTCTTGGCTTAATGGGCATCCCACCCAGAGGTTGTCTAATAATGCTAACTTTAGTTTTGATAGGGTTGAGGGTGAATCTCTGATACTTCGTCTGGATGCCAAGGGAATCGCCGCCTCTACTGGTTCAGCGTGTTCTTCTGGTTCTGGGGCTCCTTCTCATGTTCTTACTTCCATTGGTTTGACTCCCGAACGAGCTAGTGGCTCCCTCAGGTTAACGCTTGGCAAGTGTAATACTGAAGAAGATATTGATTATGTTTTGGAAGTTTTACCAGAAGTGGTTTCCGATTTGAGGAGAATATCCGCGATATGAGGTTTCAAATATGTATAGTGAAAAAGTAATCGACCATTTTACAAATCCTAGGAATGTTGGGGAAATTGAAAACGCTAATGGAGTTGGCACCGTTGGGAATCCAGCAGATGGGGACGTTGTTACAATATATGTGGAAATTGAAGATAATATTTTAAAAGATGTTAAATTCAAAGCTTTTGGTTGCGCCGCCGCCATTGCAACTGGTAGTATGACAACAGAACTCGCAAAGGGAAAAACCGTAGAGGAGGCTCTAAAAATTAATCGCGAAGATGTTGCAAGAGAGCTGGGTGGACTACCTGATAGAAAAAATGAATGCTCCAACTTGGGAGCGGCTGCACTGCACGAAGCTATTAATGACTATTTAGGTAAAAAGTTCTAATATAAGTTCCCATATTTGTAAAATTATCGGATATTAATATTATTTATCAATTTATTTTTCTGGTTCGATGTACTTTGTAGAGCTTTTTATGGATGTAGGGGGTAAATACTCTTTTACCAAGTCCTCATATGCACTTTCGAGTAAGTGGGGTTCTCCATTTCTAAATCCCTCTGAAATTATTACTTTTTTATGGGCTTTGAAACTGTTTGAGGTTAGTCGAGTGCGTTCTTCGGATTCTCCACTGCGTGCCCAAGAAAATAGTACGAACTCTGTTCCTTGTGCGAAGAGCATTTCGATTTCTGGAAACTTGGCTTCTCTCATAAATCTGGGCTTCTCTTTACTGAGTCTTTGATTCTCAATTTGAGTAACTAAAATGGGGTCTTCGGTTAATTTCTTTGGGGAAATTCCAAAAAGTTTGGTAACCGCTCCCAAAGCTTTTGAAGCCACATTACGGACTTTAACGTCTTCTTGTAATTCAATGAGTGGTTTAATTGTCTTTCCGTCTGCTAAGCCTTCTTCAGCATAACGTGTAAGGGTGATTGCTGAACATAAACTGAGATCTTTATTCTTACTGCCTAATAATTCAATCAGTTTATTCAAAGCTTTATCATCAGTAATGCCATTTTCTGCGTAGAAGGCGAGTGCGAGGGCCGCGTTTATCAGAGTTATTGTCTCTTTCTCTCCAAGCAGCCCAACCAAGTTTTTCAAAGCAGTTTCACTAACAATGTTGTTTTCCGCGTAACGAGCGAGAGCGAGCGCAGAGCTTGAGCGTACATAACTATTCTCATCCTTTAGTAAGTTAACTAATGGATCCATGGCTTTTTGATCAACTAAACCTTTTTCTGCGTACTTCGCAAGTGCTAGAGAAGCGTTAAGCCTTATTACATTATTTTCATCACCTAATAGCATTATCAATGGTTCAATACTCTTATTATCAATGATTCTGTTATCAGCGTACCACGCGAGTGCAAGCGAGGAATTAACTCTAGCCACAAAACTAGCATCACCCAGCAAAGTGACCAAAGGATCTAAAGCACTTTTGTTTACAATACCCTTTCTGGCGTAATTTGCAATTGCATAAGACGCATTCATTCTAACAATTATATCATCATCATTAAGGCTGTCAATTAAAGGGTCTAAAGCTCTTTCGTCAATCACGCCCTTCTTTTCGGCAAAGCTTGCTATACTATAAGAGGCGTTTTCTCGTGCAATCACCTCTTTACTCTTAAGCAGTTTGATAAGCAAATCTAAGGTTCTTAGATCTAATAAACCGTTCATAGCGTATCTTCCAATGACAAAAGTGGTGTCCTGAACAATATCCAAGTTTTCGTCACTTAATAATCCTAATAAGGAATCTAAAGCCGCTTCATTTACTAATCTGTTCTCCGCATAAGCCCCAATAGCCTTCAGCGTATTTTTCTTGACATAAATATCTTTGTCGCCGATTAGGTTAATAAGTGGTCGAAGTGCGTCCTCGATGACCAGATTATTATCTGCATAGAAGCCTAAAGCTATAGTAGCGTTGACTCTGATACGAGCATCTTTATCACCAAGCAGATTCTTCAATCCATTTAAGCTACTTCTATCAAGCTGCTTTCTTTCTGCGTAGATGGCGATTGCTAGTGTGGAGTTCATTCTTGTGGTTGGATTTTCGTCTTCTAGAAGTTTTATTAGGGGTCTTAGGGCTTCTTCATTAATTATATTCTTTTCTGCGTAGATGGCGATTGCTAGTGTGGAGTTCATTCTTGTGGTTGGATTTTC
>NZ_JBRAKS010000024.1:4365-8524 GCF_052745115.1 Candidatus Jordarchaeum sp. | reverse complement strand
GTCTTCTAGAAGTTTTATTAGGGGTCTTAGTGCTTCCTCAGAAAAGATTTCTCTCTCAACATACCTAGCCAAGGCCAGTGCAGCATTTCCCCTAACATTACTGTTTCCATCATTAAGTAATTTCACAAATAATCCTAAAGCATCCGGGTTCAACAACCCTTTCTCAGCATAACTCGCCATTATAGCAGAAGATAAAATTCTGGAGTCAACGAGTTCATCATTAAGCAAAACGGTTAAAGGCTTTAAGGCATCCTCAATCACTAAACCTTTTTTAAGATACTCCTTAATTGCATGTAAAGCGTTTAGGCGCACTGAACTATCCTGATCACCAAGAAGTGCTGGAAGCCGCTTTAGAGCGTTTTCAGAAGTTAAACCTTTATACGCGTATTTTGCTAAAACTGCTGAAATAACAGCGCGAACACCAGCATCATTATCCTTATGTAAAGCTTCAAGTGATTCTAAAGCAGCCTCATTGATTAAATCATTTTCCGCATAAAATCCTAGAGATATTGCAGCTCTCATACGGATATCGCTACTATCATCACTTAAAAGCGATATTAGTGGGATTAAGGCTTTACCATCAACGTTTTGTCTTTGAGCATAAATACCTACAGCTATTACCGCTCTGAAACGGACTTTTTCATCCTCATCTTGCAGCAAATCAATAAAAGACCCTAATGCTTTGATATTTATTAAGTCATTCTCTGCATAGTGTGTTAAAGCCATTATAGCACCTTTACGGATATTGGCGTCGGAGTCGGTGAGCAATTTTACTAGAGATTCTATTGCTTGTTCGTCAACAAGTCCATTTTCCGCATAGCTTGCAACAGCATATACCGCATTTTCTCGAATTTGACCATCCTTATCTGCTAATAAATCTATTAAGGGGTTGATAGCCTTTGGACTAATTAGTCCTTTAGCCCCATACCATCTGGTAGCAATTGCAGCATTTTTTCTAATAGCATTATTCTCGCTACCAAGTGATTTGATTAGGGCCTCTGTAGCCTTGTTAGAGATAAACCCCTTTATTGCGTATCTTCCAATAGCAAAGGTTACCGCCCATAAAAGATTATAGTCGTCTACCCTAAACAAATTGACTAAAGGATCTAATGCCTCTTCATTTACCAATCCATTTTCTGCAAAAAACCCTAGTGCAGTTGCGGCTCTCATTCTAATATCGATTCTCTCTTCATCAAGTAATTTAATCAGTATATCTAAAGCGCTACTATTAACTAAGCCTCTCTCAGAATAGCGCGCAACAGCGTCCACCGCTCTCATTCTAATTTCATCATTATCATCAGAAAGCAAATTAGTTAGGTAATCTAACGCCTTTCTATTAACGATAGCGTTATCAGCATACCTAGCGACAGCTGTGGCGGCGTTTCCACGAGTATACACATTCTCGTCCATTAGTATTTTTATAAGTGGTTCAATCGCCTTAACCTCAACCTTTTCCTTCTCCGCATAGTTTGCGATCGCCATCGCAGCGTTTCCTCGAACAAAACTGTCCTTATCACTAAGCAATGGAATTAATGAACTTAAAGCCCTGAGGTTAAAGCTACCTTTTTCAGCGTATCGAGAAATAACAATTGCCGCATTGCCTCTAATTTCTGTTTCTTCATCTGCGAGCAGTTTAATTACGTTGTCTAAAGCCGTTTCATCAATTAGTTCATTGTCTGCATATCTTAGCAGAGCTATTATTGCGTTTCCTCGAATGTTTTCATTGCTGTCTTCCAACATAGTAATAAGGGGACTGAGCGCTCTATTATCAACCATGTGGTTTTCGGCATATATCCACAAGGCGGTTATCGAATTAGTGCGGACATTCACATCTTCATCATATAAAAGAGATATTAGTGGCTCTATGGCCTCATTATAAAATAATTTGTTTTCTGCGTATTTTACAATAGAATAGACTGCGTCTCTACGGATATTTTCATTTTCACTAGTTAGTAATCTCGATATATGTTTCAGAGCTTTTTCTGAAAAAAACTTTTTTTCTGCGTAGATTACAACAGATTTGGTTGCGTTTTCACAGACAGAAATATCTTCATCTTCAAGAAGAGCAATTATTGAGTCTAAGATATCCTCACCAACGAAATCATTTTTCGCATATTCACTTATTGCCTTGACAGCGTTGGAACGTATCTCAGCATTATCATCACTTATCAACTTTGATAATGGCTTTAACGCTTTGTCATCGAATAATGACTTCTTCGTATATATTGTGAATGTTGCTGTTGCCAATTTTCTGATTTCAAGGTCTTCATCTTTTAATAGGTTTGTTAATGGTTCTAAAGCATCTGGTGAAACTAGGTCATTATCAGCATAAGCATTAATTGCGGTAACAGCGTTAAGACGGTTCTTCGGATTTTCATCAGATAATAAAGTCACTAAGGGCTTCAAGGCGGTTTCATCTACTTTACCCCTCTCAGCATATTGTATAACGGCGTCAGAAGCGTTAATAGAAATATTATCCTCCTCTTTTTCTAAAAGTGGTATTAAATGTCTTAGAGCATCTTCCTGAATTAAATTCCTTTTTGCGTACTGGGCGAGGGCAGAAGCAGAATTTGCAAGAACATCATTTTCCTCTTCACCAAGTAATTGCACTAAAGGCACCAGCGCCTCCTTATCAACAATATCATTATTCGCATAAAGAGATACGGCTAATGCGGATACTCCTCGAATAGCATGGTATTCATCGCCAAGCAATTTTATCAAGGAACTGATTACTTTTCCATTAACCACTTGTTTCTCCGCGTACTGCACTATTGCAATGGCCGAACTTAATCTAATATCACTATTCGCATCGCTCAGAACTTTCGATAACTGCTCTAGAGCAGTCTGGTCGGTAACCCCTCCTAAAGCGTAAAGACCTATTGTTGCCGCCGCATTTCTACGTATATTACTTTCTTCCTCTCCGAGTAAAGCAACAATAGGATTCAAAGCCTTTTCGTAAATAAGATTATTCTCAGCATAGATCCTAAGAGCGTTTGATACGCTAGACAAAAGATTAGTATCCTTCACCACCAACAATTTTGTGAGCGGTTCAAGCAACCGTACGTCAAGAAGTTTATTTTCCGCATATAATACAATTACGTTAACCGTTCTAATTAAAACACTTAGGTTCTCATCAGCTAGTAAATTAATCAAATATAGAAATATTCTTTCATCTAAAAGATTTTTTTCTGCGTAAACACCAATCGCATCCAAGGACTTAATGCGCATATCTAAGCTCTTATCATCGAGTAAAATTAGGAGAGGTTCCAAAGCCCTTTTATCTGTCAAATTCTTTTGCGCATATAAACCTAAAGCTAGAGCTGTATTAGCTCGAACACTTACATTTCCATCGATTAGCCCATTAATTAATGGTTCTAAGGCCGTTTCCTCAAAAAGTTCATTTTCAGCATATTTTACAATCGTATTTGAGACCCTGAGACGGATCTCACTGCTTTCATCATAAAGAAGTTTTGGTAAAAATTTCAATGCTTCCTCATTAAAAAATCCTTTTTCTGAATATCGCTCAACTGCACCTGCTGCTCTCATCCGTACATCATTGTTCTCGTCATTGAGGAGTTTTGTAATGTTACTCAATGCTTCCTCATAGTAAAGCCCATTAACAGCATAAAGGACAATAGCAGTTAACGCGTTTCTTCGTACATTCACATTTTCTTCAAGAAGCATTTCTGAGACAGGTTTTAAAGCCTTATCAGACACTAATCCTTTCTCTGCATATCTAATAATTCCTATAACCGCCCTCATCCTAACATCTCGGTCCTCATCGCTGAGAAGTTCTGCAAGGGGATTAATTGCTTCCTCGTTTAACAATCCCTTCTCTGCGTATATTCCAACCGCAAGGGCGCCATTTGCTCGGACATTAGAATCCTCATCACTTAGTATCTGAATTAGAGGCCTTAGAGCGGGATTGTGGATCAACCCATTTACCGCATACAAAACTAAGGATATCGCTGCGGTGGTGCGCGTTGTTTTATTTTCGTCTGAGAGTAGTTTGGTTAGGGGTTGGAGGGCTTCTTCGCTTACCAGGTTTTTCTCGGCATAAAGTCCGATTGCAGCTACCGATCTCATTCTTACATCGCTTACCTTGTCTGAGAGTAGTTTGGTTAGGGGTTGGAGGGCTTCTTCGCTTACCAGGTTTTTC
>NZ_JBRAKS010000024.1:0-4265 GCF_052745115.1 Candidatus Jordarchaeum sp. | reverse complement strand
TCGGCATACTGGGCTAATGCCCCTGCGGCTCCTGCGCGTGTTGTATAATTTTCGTCATTGAGGAGTCCAATTAGAGGTTTTAATGCTCTCACATCGACATAATCTTTTATTGCATACAATCCCACTGCTACTACCGTGCTCATTCGTATATCATTGTCACTATCGCTAAGCAATGTTATTAAAGATTCTAATCCTTCTTCATCTACTAGCCCTTTTTTCAAGTACCGGCCTATCGTGTCAACTGCTTCTAGTCTAACGTTTATGTTTTCATCCTTTAGAAGCTCTATGAGATGGTCTAAAGCCGATTCATCAGTTACATCATTTATCGCATAATTTCCGACTGCATGAACTACATTTCTGCGGACATTAGTATCTTCATCATTAAGAAGTGAGATTAATCGGGGAAGGGTTTTAGGCAGCACTAATCCCTTTTCAGCGTACAGTCCCAGAGCTAGTGCGGCATTTCCGCGAACATTTACATTTTCATCCGAAAGAAGTATATTTAGGGTTTCTAATCCTCTTTCATCCACAATATTTTTTTCTGCGTATCGAGCAATTGCAAATGCAGCATTGGTGCGAGTTACACTGTCTTCTTCCTCTAGTAGCTTCATTAAGGTAGGGACAAGCTTTTCATCAAAAATACCCTTACTTACAAAATCCCCAATAGCAATGGCGGCATTTCTGCGAACATTACTATTAGTATCATTCAAAAGTATGTTCAAGTATTCTAGTGCTTTTTCATCAACCAATCCTTTTTCAACATAGCGAGCTATTGCGGCTGAAGCAGCTTCACGGATATCATCATTTCTCTCTTTGATTAATTTTAGCAGTGGCTCAACTGCCTTTTTATCAGTAATACCATTTTCAGCGTATCTGGCGATAGCGAGTGAGGCTCTTGCTCTAATGTTAATATCCTCTTCTTTCAGAAGTTTTATAAGTTCATTTAAAGCGCTTTTATCCACCAATTTATTTTCGGCATAATAAACTAACGCTGATAATGCATTTACAATGATCTTCTCATCCTCATCTGAAAGTAATTTAATTAAAGGAATTAATGCCTCTTCATCAACAATTCCTCTTTCAGCATACAAAGCAGTTACAATTGCTGAGTTACCTCGCGTCGTAGGGTTATCTTCGCCAAGAAGAATTAATAAGTTCTTCAAAGCCCTCTTCTCAATCATATCTCTTTCAGCATAACGAGCTATTGCGACTGAAGCTGCCCCACGAATATCGGCATCAGCATCTCTAAGTAGAGTGGTAATAAAATCCAAAGCTCTCCGATTAAATAATTCATTTTTTGCATAAAGCCCAATGGCTATTGTAGCATTCAAACGTATGATATTTTCTTCTTTGCCCAAAAGATCAATCAAAGGTTCTAACGTCCTCTCATTAACCAGCCCCCTCTGAGCATATAATGCAATGGCTATTGTGGCATTAGTTTGAATTTCAGAGTCAGAGCTACTGAGAAGTGGTATTAATTGATCAATAGCGCTTATATCCAAAATATCATATCTTGCATAATGCATTATGGCGGAAGAAGCTTTTAGATGAATTTCATTATCTTTTTCTGATAAGAGACTAATCAGCGGAACTAAAGCTACTTCTCTCACGAATCCTTTTTCCGCATATTTGGCAACCGCTTCTGAAGCCATCTTCCGTATTTCAATATTCTCATCTCTAAGAATATTGGAAAGAGGCTCCAAAGCACTTTCTTCAAACAGATTTTTCTCCATGTATCGAGCTATGGCAAGGGCCGCATTTGATCGAATTTTTACATCTTCCTCAATAAGGAGTTGAGTTAAAGGTTTAAGGGCTTCCTCATCAACAAAACCTTTTTCTGCATAACCTGCTATAATGTGGACAGAAATTAAGCGAATTTCCTTATCTTTATCCTTTAAGAGTTTAATAAGAGGCCCCAGTGCATCGATAGAAAATATATCTTTTTCTAAATAGATGTCTACCCCCCTAGCAGCAATCCTTCTAATATCAATATCACTATCGCTTAACAAATTTATCATAAAGCCCAAAGCTTTTACATCTACAATATTTTTTTCAGCATATTTTGCGATAGCATAAACCGCGTTCTTACGAGTTTCATTATCCTCCGAACTCAATAGATTAATCATAGGAGTTAAAACTCTTTCATCCATTATTCTTTGTTCTAAATATTTTGTAAACGCTTGGATTGCATACACCTTTATCTCATTGTTTGGATCGTTAAGGAGTGTAATTAATGGGTCTATTGCACTTCTGTCCACCAGATTTTTTTCCGCATATCTCACAATGGCCATTGCAGCATTTCTTCTAACCTTGGCTTCATTATCTGTCAGAAGTTTAACTAAAGATTTTACTGCTCTTAAATCAGTCATACCCACCTCAGCATAGTATGCCATTGCTAATGCTGCAGATGATCTTGTTTCTAAACTCTCATCTTCTAGAAGTGAAATGAGTGGCTCGATGGCTCTTCCTTCAAATCTTCCTCTCACTGCGTAGTTTGCTATTGTATATGTGGCGTTTATTTTAACTGTATTATCCTCATCTTTAAGAAGTTGTATTAGATTTTCCAAAACTTTGGAATCGTACACGCCTTCCTCTGCGAGGTCTCCGAGAACTCGGGTGGCGCTAGCTCTTATGTCGGGGTCTTTGTCCGTTAGTAAACGGTCTAGTTTGTCTACTGCCTTTTTTGACTTCCCTTCCTTATACATTTTCAGTGCTTCTTCTACCTGTTTAGGGTACTCACCTGAACTGTTAGTCATTTAATCCCCTGCTAGGAGTAGGTCATCAAACTAATAATTTAGACCCTCTTCTCCAATGGAATATCGTCTAAATAATGTAATATTTTTAACGTGTATTACTGTAATATTTTTAACGGTTATTTATTAAATTCAAACACATTCTATGAGTTTAACATACAGGAATGCGACCATAGGCTAAATCGTTAACAAATTTGTTCAAATTTTCTAGTTCCGAGTTGATTACTTCTTCGATATCCTTGGAAACTACTCCTAAACTCAACCTTGGCTCAAGAATCACTTGGACCGAGGTTATCATGGGTTCGTTGATCGGCTTTCCGATCTGACTGAGAAGCCAAACGTAGACTTCTTTTAATCCCGAAACCTTTTGATAAATATTGTTTGCAATTCTGTAACTTAGTATATTGTATATTTTGCCAACATGGCTTACCGGATTTTTTCCAGCGGCAGCCTCTGATGATGTGGGCCTGTTTAATGGAATTATTCCGTTCACCCGGTTTCCTCTACCCACCTGGCCGCAATCAGCGCCGTCAGCCGAAGTTCCTAAAACCGTTAAATATATCCCATCAACCCCTCTACTTCTCATATCCAAAGCGTTAATGGTTAGATCAATCTTGTCCATGTTAATTTTGGAGTTAATGAATTGCTTAATTTCTTCTGAAACCTCATCTTTCTTTCTAAAATAATCTTCCTCGGAATCGATGAATTGGTCTACAAAGGCCATTGCTACAGTAATTTTGAGATTTTTCTCTTGTCTAAGTCCCATAATTTTAATATCCTCCCCTGACTCAGGAAAGGACTTTTTGAAATCCTTAGAGTTAAGAAACCTCTCAGTTTCAAAGACTATTTTTTCCGTATCACTCATAGGTGCAAAACCTACCGCGGCTGAGGTATCATTAGCTCCCAGAAATTTTCCTTTCCTTTCAAATATGTCCATAAGAGCCTGAGACCCTCTCTTAAGCTCAATTTGATAATTTAGGTGCTCCTCGGGATCTACAAATCTCATATTATCCCTAAACCATTTCTTAGTAGTATTAATTGTAATCTCGTTAACAGGAATTTCAACACCTCCCACTTCAAAAGTCGCTCTATCCCCAAACACCATTAGCATAGGTTTTATCATCTCTCCCCCACCAAATTTTGTCACCGTTTCACCAGCAGCAAGTAGACTCTTGTCAACGTTGTGATGCATAATAAACCCAAACTTATCCATATACGTCTTCGAAAGAGCGATAGAAATTTGATTCATCACTGAATCACAGATGGTGTCTGGATGACCTGTACCCTTACGTTCGCAGATTTCCATTCTCTGCTGCATAAGAGGAAGCTGTTTCAACTCATCTATCATAATGTTTACCAAACTCACCGTCCTCCAAATTAATTTCATAAAGAAATAACCACTAATACCCTAGAGTTATACAAATATAAAATAAGTATTTATCAACATTTTTAATATTTGTATATATTACCCTCACAGAAGTATTTTTTGTTTCATAATTTCTAAGTCTAAAT
>NZ_JBRAKS010000023.1:0-20307 GCF_052745115.1 Candidatus Jordarchaeum sp. | reverse complement strand
GAACCGAACACCATCTGGAAGTGTCCTAGATGGGTAAGTTTCGGACAACGGTTTCCCACTATAAGGGATACCCGGTGGCTGATTTTTCAGAAAGACTGCGGTGAAGGCGAGGGCAAACCGTTTGGGGGAGGTGATTCTGAAGGGCAGGGGCGAAAATCGCTAGGCATATTTGCGAGAACTGATGTGGTTCAGTTTCGACCGGGAAGGGATGGCGGAATAAACGGAAAAAGTTCTTTCACCACGTTTTTCCCCCTAGAGGGGGGAGAAGAGCAGGGCGCAAAGGGTAAGGCCGAGTCCTCGACTGGGAAGCAGGGCGGAGAAGGAACAGGTCCGCAACAGGGGATGAAGATGCTGTTCGGAGATCAAGGGGATAGTGGTTCAAGGAATGATTACCGTTGTAAGGGTGAATTTACAGAGTTGGTGTATTTGCCGTCAGACGCTGAGGCTGGTGATAAAACTCAAGGAATCAATGGTTTAGTGAAGGATGGTGAGGGGGGTTCTGAGAAAACCTTACAGGATGCTGGTGAAAGGGTTGATGAAACTTCTGGTGTCAGCGAAATCGGTGAAGGCGTTTCTACTGAGGATAAGAACTCTGAGAATGCTGTTGAAAGAGTTGATGAGGCTTCTGGCGTTAGCGAAACCGATGAGTCTAGTGTTAGTGAAACCAGTGAAGGTACCTCTACTAAGGAGATGTCCTCTGAGGATACTGCTGAAAGAATTGATGAAATTTCTAGCGTCAGTGAAGCTGGTGAGGATATGTCTACTGAGGGGGGTGAGAAAGCTGTTTTTGTGGAAGTGGGAGAGGATGAAAGTTTTTCCCTTAAAGATGTTTTGAGGATGGTTGGGGAGGGAGTTTTTAGGTGGGGAGAGGAGGAGTACTATAAGAAACTGCGAGAGCGGGAGGTTGAACTTGACCGTGAAATGCTGAACGAAATGCTTTTTGTGGAGCGTAGAATTCCAAAAGAGGTTTATCTAGCATTAGAGTTTCTGGCGAAAGAAGAGGACGGAGAGGAGAGTGATGATAAAGACACCAATGGACTTTTAAAAGCAGAGTCTGGTGCTGGCACCGCTCCAGCACCACTTGAGGAACAGGAGCAAGAAGAGAATTCGGAGGAAACCGAGCCAGAACCAGGGGAACAGGAGCAACAGGTAGAACAGGAGCAGGAGCTTGGGCTTGAGGACTTTCTCATCCTGGTTCGGAACATTTTGAAGGGTGTGGCGTACTCTCTTCCCAGGTCTGAGTTTCTCAACCTTTTGGATGAGGCGATACGGAAAGTGGGAGGTGAAGAGAAGTGTGTGGAGTTGCTCAGGGAAATGAAGGCCGGAGAAGTGACGGTAGAGCTTTTGTTTAACATGCTGTTGAGCAACGAGGTGCCCATGGAGCTGTTTGGAGCGGTCTTAAGATTTGTGGAGAAAGCGCAGGGTGTTGAGAGAAGGGTTCAGGGAATGGTTCAAAAAGTAATGGAACTCTTTAGACGAATGGGGGTGGAATCGCTCCAAGATCGGGAGAGGGGCGACCAGGGTTCAAAGGTGGTGGAGGAGGGCGAGCGTGGTGCGGTTTCTGAGGAGGAGTTAAGGAGAAAGGGTTACGCCTACCTAGGGCAGTTAATGGGAAAGTACTTGGAAGATAAAGGTTTGTTGGAGCAGTGGATTTTTGACGCAATCATGATGCATAACAAATACTCTCTGACTAGGGCTGAGGATGATAAGAAGGTTGACCCGGTGGAGAGGAGGCTGCTGGAGATCTGGAAGCGTTTGGGAATGAATCCCGATTCTAAGCTCGCCGCCGCAATAGAGGAGATTTACGAGGTGTTAGAGAGGGGGGAACTCCTCGTCTTTCTGTACGATGGTCGGGTGGACCCCTGGGGGAGAAGAGGCCGGGTGGCGTCGCTTGTGGATGTTCTTGAGATTCTTGTGGAGGCGTTTCGGAAGGCCGGGGGTATGGAGAAGTTTTTTGAGTGGGTTAGGAGGAAAACCGGGAGGCTGATTTTCGGGTTCCGGGTAAACGAGGAGTTCGCAAGGCAACGCCTGGATGAGGAGATACTCCGAGCGGCGCTTGAGTACGTCTACGAGACGGGGGAGGAGATTGATGAGTGGTGGAGACTGCTTGAGCAGAATACCGAGTACATACTGACTAGGCTAACGGAGGAAGCATTCTTCCTTTCGCAGTTGGAGCGGTTGCTTGAGCCCCTAATAGAAATGGGCAGCCGATTAGATCAGCTTGACCAAGTAGTGATAACTGAAGAGCATATCAAAGGGAAGAGAAAGTTTACTGACAAACAGCTAATAGAACTACACAAACAGGGACCAAGCGGAGAGGAAGTAGCCGAACAACTAGGAGTACATAGAACCACTGTATTCAAGCACGCAAAAAAACTAGGAATAAAATTCCAGAGAAACGCCAAAAGAAAGTTTACCGATGAGCAATTAACACAATTATACAAACAGGGATTAACAGTAAAAGAAATAGCCAAACAACTGGGGGTGAAGGGAAGGGAGAATAGTTACATATACCAACACATGAGAAGATTAGGACTGAAAACCTCAGCAAGGAAGTTTACTGATGAGCAGTTAATCCAACTTTACGAGAGAGGATTAGATGTAAATGAGATGGCTGAAAGACTGGGAGTGCATACAAAAACTATATACGTACATTTGAGAAGGTTAGGTTTGAAAAGCCCAGCTAGTAGGAAGTTTGCTGACGAACAACTGATAGAACTACATAAGCAGGGACTAAGCCAAGCGGAGGTAGCCAAACAATTAGGTGCACGTAAAAATACAGTATATAAACGTGCAAAGAGATTAGGAATAAAATTCAGGTGTGATGCTACAAGAAAATTAAAGGAAAAAGTAGAATTTATTTTACTAAAATATTTTGAACATGGTTGGTTTACATCTTCGGATGTTTGGGAAAAATATGTTAGTCTTTTCGGACAAAATAAGAAAAAACACAATATTGTACAGATAATCGGAAAAATCTATGGTGACGGTAAAAACTCTATTCTTGTAAGAACCGGCACTAGTAGTAACTATTATTACCGTTTAAGAACCGAAAAAGAGGAAGAGGGACTAGAAGATTTAGAAAGGATAAAAGATAGAATAAACTCAGAGGAAATTTCAAAAGTCCTTGAATGGCTTCTTAGGGAAAAACCAGTAATAGAAGTTTCGGTAAAAAACTTTGAAACCTACAGAGTATCGGGGCAGAAGCTATACTCATTAATTAGTAGAGTCCTCGAAAAGGCTGGAAGTCAAGAAAAGGTTGACAAAATCTTTGATCTCACACAACTGGTGGAAAAAATAAAATCGAAAAATATAAACCTTGAGGAACTATTAAAAATATCCGAGTATTTACACCCTATAGAAAGGGACAAAAACCCTAAGATAGTGACCTCATTTCTTATACCTTTCCATGAGTGGGCAGGAGGAAGCTTAAACCCTTGGCCTGTATTAAAACTCTACGAAAAAACAAGGATTTGGGAAACCCTTCACAAAATAGAACATACACTAAAAGTAATGGGAATAAAATATTTGAGAACCCATAAAAACACACTACTATTACAGAACCCCCAAAACCCGTGGGAAGCATACGAATACGGAACAGATATAACCACAGGCGAATGGTTCCACCAACCAACAGTAAAAACCAATGTCGAAACAGAGGGGGGGAATGGGCTAAAAAATCTACTTAACCAAGCAGTAAAAAAATTAGAACAACAAAATAAAGAACCGACCTATCAACAATTGGCATTGGAACTTAATAGTCTAGGAGCAGACCTAAACAAAGGCATAATCCAAGAAATGAGAGAAACAGGTTGGGCATATGTAAGCGACCTCTATGCCCTGTTCGCTTTCTTGGATAGGGAAAATCTCCATATCTTGATGGAAAAAACTATAGAAGACCTCTTGGAAAAAGGGAAAATCACAAAAAAAGAATCTATTATCCTCTCCAGAGAAATACTGCAAGAGCTGAACGAAACCTTAAAAAAACAAGGTTTTGGATATCTTGAAAAACTTGCAAAAATGGTAGACCTATCTCCTGACAAAATTAGGGAATACCTTAGGGGACGAAGAGAAATACCAATAGAAGACCTTGAAAAAATCTGTAAAAATTTAGGATTAGAAACAAAATTCTTAAAACTACACTACAGAAAAAATGGATTAAAACTTGCACCCTGGGACTCTTATGAAAAAACAACAGAAATAATTAACGAAAACACGATAGCCGAGAGAATAACAATTACAGATCCTAACAAATTTGAACAGATTAAATTAACTTTCATCCACAAACGAAAAGATGGTGAAGGAGTCATCACTAACATACCCGAATTAAAAATAAAGCTAAGTTCTTTAGAAACACCATGGTACCTACAATCACCCCGTACATTCATAGAAATAGATGGGAGCAAGTTATACAAAGATAAAATGAACATCATACAATATATGTTGAAAGAAGGGAAGAAAAAAGCGGGTTCTATGAATAAGCTTGAAGAAATATTAAAAACTGCACCCAATTATTTCCATTGCATCAACGAAAGCAAGTTACAGGTGGGCATTCTACTCAAACTAGCACTTTACACAAACACAGACATCAATGAAATTGGCAAGTACATAACACAAGTAGGAGAAATAAAGGGAAAGAAAGGAGAAGTGCACACAACAAGCCTAGACAGTCCAGATGGAGCACTATTCATAGCTGGCATTAATACCGATGGCCATCTAACTAGAATGAGGTATAGAAGAATTAGATTTAAACATTTAAACTCAGGATTCTCCAACACAGAAGTAGAATATATAAAAATAATGCAGGAAGCATCAAATAGAATATATGGATATAGCCCAAATAAAGGCGAATACGTAAGTAGATCTCGTCGTATGCATACTCTCTTTTGGTATGACGCTGTATCACAAACACTACTAAGAGCAGGAAAAAGTCTAGGCAAACAAACCAGAAAAAACACTAGAGTGCCAGAAAAAATCAGAGAAGGAAACAAAGAAAAGAAAATAGAATTCATAAGAGGACTAATACTCAGCGAAGGACACCCAGGAAAAATGACGACGATAATTATGACTCGCGATATACCAATAAGCTGGCAAGAAACAAAAGAAATACTCCAACAAAAAGGTCTAAACTTTAACACACCCAAAGAAATAGAAGAATACCTAAAAGAACGCCAAAAACGCCACAAAAGCAAATCCGATGATAAAGGTAAATTCAATGAAGAACACAGAGGCATACACATAACATTCACTGAAAAATCGCCCAAATTACTAGAAAAAGAAAAACACTACTTCCTTGAAGACTCTGCTACAATGATAAAAGAACTCCTCGAAACAGAAAAAGAAAAGATAAATGCAAAAAATAAACAATATGTAAAACTCAAACTAAAAATACTAGAAGTTCGACCTTATAGAGTAACAGGAATATGGAAAATAACTATAAATTCAGAGGGAACAAGGATACTGCACAAAATATTGAACGGATTTCCAGGATATAAAGAATTGATGTACAAAAACGAAGAAGCCGTAGAATCCTATACCCAGATTGATGAGGAAATAAAGTTAAAACCAGATAACTTGAGAGAAATCTGGAATATAAGTAACAAAAGAAAAACAACATGCAATCGTGAAGAATGCTATGCCCTCTCTTTTTATTCATTGCCTCAAAACGTAAGAGACAAATTCAACCTCCCCAAAAAAATTCTAGAAAAACAAAGAAGAATCGCCCAAAAAACAGTAGAACTACTAGTAAATGGAGAAAAAGTCAAAGTTAAAGGGATGCCCTCAACTGTAAAATGCGAAGTCCTACTATTTCCAAATAACAAAGACAGATATGTGATCAGATGGACTCTTACACGGCCCAAAGTGGGAGTAATAAAGAAAATATGGGGGAGAATAAAAACCATAGTAAAGGAAAAAATGGCAAGAAAAGAAAGCCTAGAAATAAACATGGGAGAGATAGGCATTGAATTTAAAGAAGGCTAAGGAAATTATACAAAACCTATTTAGAGAGATAATAAAAAAAGACACATGGGAAAGGTACTCACGCGAAGAACTCAAGCAAAAACTAAAGGAAGCGGGGTACACCGATGAAGAGGCGGAAAAAATCCTAACGGAACACGTAGAAGAAGTGATAATACCCTATTTTGAAGAAATAGAACACATACGTTCAAATAATACAACAACGACCAGCTACCTAATAACTAGTGAAGATAAATTGGTTAAATACCACTATGATAAACTTGAACCAAAAGTCGAAAGAAGATGGGAAATGGAACCAAGGGACTACGTACCACAAGACATGGTGGATGAAACAGATGAAACCGAACATAAAATAAGAGAAATCTATGCTACAAGAAATGTGGAACAGATAAGAGAAACCGAATTCCTCCAAGAAATGAAGAAGAGAGGATATAGTGAAAGTGAAATACAAGAACTCATTAAAAAATACATTAAGAAACACATACTGGACACAGGTGTTGATGTTGAAAAAATACCAGCGTACAGGTACGAGTGGGGATTGGCATATAATCACCTAAACATCGAACCCGAGGGATTGGAGAAAGTAATAAAAGAATTATATAACGAAGCAAAAACGGATCACCTAGAAACCACTGAACTTATAGAACGACTGACAAAGAAAAAATACACAAAAGACCAAGCCGAACAAATAATCAAAAAATTAGAACAAGAAAAATGTCTAAGCTACTCCCCAATTGAAATGGAACAAAAAGTGTACGTAATAACACACCCAGACATATGGAGATATGAAGAATACCAGAAATACCTGCAAATGAAATACTGCGAAGGAATATACCAAGAAGGAATCCGAGAAACAAACGCCACATGGAACATTAAATTCAAAGACATAAAAGAATTACTCCAACAAGCAGAAAAAAACGGACAAAAATACGTGAAACACACGGAACTCGTAAAAAAACTAGCAGAAAAATGTAAAACAACAGAAGAAGAGGCAGAAATCGCAGTAGAAACAGCAGAGCTATACTTCAAAATAGAAACAAAGCCAAACCAGACAAAAGGAGAAGAAAAAGAATACTGGTGGAGAGGAATAGCAGACGGCTACCCGCTGGATCTAGATGTTCTTGACGACTAAAAAATGCCCAAGACCATGGTTGCATTCAATCAATCGTATTCAATTTTTCAACTATTTCCTCCATAACCTCAACACAGCGAACATCATCCCACACCGTAACCTGAGGCTTAGTTATTAATCACGCGCTAAAAAAATGCGGCAGGGAGTCGAAAGGTTAGACTGTATAAGAGTACAAGACTGGAATATGAAGATACCCTTTGTTCGTCGATAAGATTGAGCCTTATTCTGAGGTGAATATTGTGGGGAAGGTTACTAGGAATCTTGAAATGTTTGAAAAAGTGAAGAGGGGTAACATAATCAAAATAGAGCTTATTTAAATATCTACTACACAATTTTCTATTAGTATGTTATGATTTTTAATTTTATTCAATTTTTTAATTTGGCGATGTTTAAGGATTAAAATACTGTTTGTACCTTGGGCGTCTTTCTTTTCTGCGGTTCAGTTTTCACTATTAAACTTTCGCCATCAGTTTCAACAATCACCTCGAATCCATCATGGTATACACTGCAAGATTTTGCCGGGTTGTCACAACTTATTTTAAGAACTGAATAATTAAATTTGTAACTTTCCTCTCCTTGCTCTCCCAACTCCGGCTCAATAAACTTTTCCTTTTCTTTCAATTTTACAGTCTCAATTTTTAAACGTTCTTCTTCTTTTCCGGTAATTTCTCTTTTTTCTGGTCGTAGCATTGCCTCCTTTTTCGCTGACCAGTAGATTTTTGTTTTTCCTTTTTCTTTTTTTAATTCAATTAGTCCTAAGGGTTTAAGAGGATTTATAATATCGTAAACCCGTCTTTTTGGAACTTTAAGTTTCTGTGCCAACTCAATATTACTGATTCCCTTATCGCCTGCTTCTCTCAAGATTTCAAATGCCTTCCGAGCTGATTCCTCCAATTTCACTACAATTTCACTCCCCTAATTAGAAGTATTACTCATAATGGTGAACTATGTTATTAAATATTGTCCTCACACTAAAAATGGTAATCATAACCCTTTATCCAGTTTTTGCTACCAGTCTAATCTTTGATAAACCAAATCTATCTAAAAAATTTTTCTATAACCTAGCTTTCAATATAGACTACAAGCCAAAAATACTAAAAGCAGCCACCCTACAAATCTAGATTGTTTAAGTTGATTGGGAAGGAAATTTAGCTTCGAAAAAAGACATCACCAGCAAAACCGGATCCTGTTGCTCAATCTCCACTTGACTATTCCAATATGTAACAATTTTCTTAAATTCCTCAACTTCATCAAGTATTTTTTTTCCAAACTTTTCCAAACTTTTTTCAGAAACTATTTCGCCCTTTCCTAACCCAGGGCAAATGTCCTCTGCTCTCGCCATAAATCCCCAAGAAAGCCAACCATTCTTAACACTAAAAACAAAAGGGAAACTTCGACAAACCATAGGCCTTCCTGGGTACACCTCACAGAGATTATCATTCAAAAAAACACAGGAACCATCACTTTTCTTCCTCAAACCCAAAAAAGCATTACCTCTATAGGTGGAAATAGCTGGGAAAACCAAGCGTTCCTCAAATTTCTCCTCAATCTGATAAAACCCAACATATTTCGATAAGAGCTCCTTGAAATCACACTTCAGAAAATTCACAAGTCGGGAAATATCTTTATGGGTAATCGTTATTATAGAATTCTTATCCCTACAACAATTCCCACACTGGACGCACTGGAACCTAGCTCTTTTCACCATGTCTTCACTAGCCTTTCAACCATAGTCTCCTTTTTATCCCCAGTATCCTTTTTAACACCAACAGCCTTCCTAGCGGGGTCCGCGTTAGCATCCGCAGACTTGTTATTCCCCTCTAGCGGAAAACTAATACCACAACCCTTGCACTCCACTACTCGCTCAAAATTATCTCCACTAAAATAAACATGGATTAAGAGCGGCACACCACAATTACCACATTTAAAATCATTTAAAACCTTAGTTTCCACTAAAATCGGCTCATTATACTTGCTAGATTTTTTATCTAAATCTTCCCTTTTAGTACTTGCCAAATCTAATCCCAGCATAAATTTATACTGACTCATTAAAGCACAGTTACACAGTTTCCAAACAAACGAATCTGTTACAGAAAAACGTTTATTCACTTCAATATCCAAAAACCCGGATCTAAAAAGTTACCTAAAATAGAAGTGTTAAATTAATAACTTATTGCCATGTAAATACACTAATCCAAACCTTTTAAGCTTTTAGGAGCTGAATCTCAATAGTAGAAACATTACGCCTATCATCAGCAGTAGTTCCCAGAATTTCAGTACCCGTAACGATCTTACCCAACTTAACGCCCTCAGGCAGGAAACGCTGACGCACAATCTCCGCAACATCAACAGCCTTAGAAATCGCTCTACCACGGGCAACAATCCTAACTTCTTTAGCGCCCTGATTAAACTGAATAACACAAGCCAAAACATAATTCAATCGACGTAGAACACAAAAGTGAAACTACTTTGTCGGCTTTTTTCCAATGAAGACCATCTGTTCTTCTGGTACGCTGTCTAATTCTTCGTTCTTCTTTTTTGCTGGTTTTTTCGCCATTTGTGGACCTCCCTTTGTTGTATTATTCCCCTTCTTTTTATATTTCTTTATTAGTTTATTCTTTTATTTATGATTTAAATTTTTCTTTTTTAATCCTTTTTGAATGCTTTAATGCGATTATTAGTATTTTTGAGGAAATTTGTTGAATTTATGCAAAAATTTTTTTCCTCACATCATATTTTAAATATTTGTTTTTCTCAATGTGCTTTAGAGCCTCTTCTGCTACTTCCCAGACTTTGTAGTTTTTTTGCACTGGATTTATTGAATTTTTTTGAAACTACTGAATTAAGTGTGATTGGGACAATCAAACTTAAATGTGTGAATATCAAAATTTATAGGCAATAGTAGTTTATGGTGTTCTGAGATGTCTGGAAAATCGCCTTTAAATGTTGTTTTGGTGTCTATTATTCTTTTCCTTGAAGGCGTTGTGATGCTTATTTTTGGAATTTTAACGTTGCTTTTCTGGTTGCAGTTGGAGGGTTTCTTGCCTTTGACTAGTTTGCTTTTATCCTTTTCTAGAGATCCGGGTACTTTTCTTTTTGTGTTTGGTTTGAATTCGATGTTGCAGTTTTGGATAAATATTAATTTTTTGAGGCTTGTTTTTCTGATTGGTTGGGGTATTTTTAGTCTGTACGTTTTTTACTTGTTTTCTAGTCTTAAATCTTGGGCATATTATTTGGCTGTATTACAATCGGTTGTGATTTTTGTTTTTTCTGCCCTGTTTCTGATAGAGTTTATGTCTCTTCCGTTAATTTTTGCCAGCTTATTGGTGTTAATTTACGTGTTGGTGAGTGAAGAAATTAAGGATGCGTTTGTAATTATTTGAAACCTACTTTTCTACTTCCTTACCGTGAAAAAAACAATTTTTATGCAAATTTTTTTGAATGGAGAAAGGTTATTTTTTCAATTTTTTTAAAAATTGGTTTCTTGTTTATTTTGTTCCAATATTCGTGGTTTGTTTTATAGTTTGTATTATGGATTGTTAAAAGTTAATTTTTGAATTAAGAAGTAATTAGCTTGCCTCTATTTTTTTGGAGTTGTATTTTGGGGGATATTATGTGTTATTAGTGGTGGGGATTTAATGCTTTTATTTCTCCTTTTTTTTGGTCTTTTCTGTGGGTGTGTAGACTTTTATTCTTCGGTTGCTTTCTACCAGTTTTATTTTTCCTTTGTTCTCTAGGTTACTGATTATTTCTTTTGCTATGCTTATTCTTATATTGTATTTTCCTGATATGGCGGTTGGGGTAATCATTTTCATTTTTGGGATTTCTTCTTCTATCGTTGATTTTAGTTCGTCGTCTATTAATATGTTCCTTATTTCTTTTTCTACTACTTTTGGCTCTTTTGTCCATTTTTTCTTGCTCACTTTGTTCACCACCAGTTATCTTAGAACAGTTATTATTTCTGTTAAAAGGATTTCTATAATTGATAATTCGAATATTGGTTTTTTTGTTTATTTTGATGTTTTTGGTTGGTCAACGGGGGTTAACTATTTTACTAGATAACTGTTTATTATTATGTAAAAATTTCTTGAAGCTTTACTATGTGGAATTAGTTCTTTTAAATTATGGAGTAGATTGTTTTGGAAGTCCATAAAAACATTTTGGGGTATGAACCTTCAGAGCTGGAGAAGGTGTGGCTGTTAAGAATGGAGTTGCATGACTTGTGTGTATCTTTCATAACCGCTATTATAGAAGAATTTGGGGATGAGGGACTTAAATTATGTAAGGAATTGATTAAGAATAGGGTCGGTAGCCTTCTCTTGGGATATAAGAGGTTTTTTAATATATTGAGTAATGATGCGGCTTCTATTGCATCAATGATCATTGCAAGGCGGGCTCTTCTAGGAGAAGAGTATTATGTTTTAGAAATTGGTTCAAAAAATTGTGAGATTGATATTAAGTATTGTCCCTTTATTAAGACTAAGAGTAATGTTGAAGTGTGCGAAATATTATCTGAGGGCGAAAATACTGCGGCAAAATTGATTAATCCACATGCAAGAGCTAGTTGCCGTAGACTAACAACTAAAAAACGGCCACAGTGTCGACTAAGTATTGTTGTAGATTAATCCTAATATTAATTTAAGGAATTAATTTAACCCAGTTGGAAAGTTCTTTTTCTTATTAAAATGATTATTGGCTTTTCAAACTTGGTTCACTTGTTAAATTTCAAATTTTCGAAGATTTTTTTATCTATTTCACTACGTTCTGATAGGCGAATCTCCCTGATTTTGCGGGTGTGATCTAAATTCAGATTCGCGATAATAATTTCCTCTCTACTTGATGCTGTGGTTAGTTCTAACTTTGAGGGGCTTTCATATCCCTCTTTAAAATCTATTATCAAACTGTAACCGGGCCATATTTGACTTCGCTCATTGCTTACCGCATTAACAGCAACTATAGGAATCCTGTTTTCTAGAGCTCTAGCCTTGAGGTAAATATGCCAGTTTTCTATACCGGGTTCTGGTATGAATGCCGGGTTAAATATTATATCCGCTCCTTTAAGGGTTAGTATTCTGGAAACTTCTGGAAAAGCCAGATCAAAACATACTGTCATACCTACTTTACCAAATTCCGTTTTACAAGGTTCCAGCGTTGTCCCTGCGGTGAAAATCATTTTTTCAAACTTATATAGATGGATTTTCTTATGTATCCCAATGCAATTTCCATTTCTATCGAATAATCGGGAGGTGTTGTAATATTTTTTGTCTTGATTCTCCCAAATGGAACCTCCTAACACGTAGACACCATTTTCAGTGGCAATTCTTTCCAAACATCTTATACTAGGGCCATTCTCATCCTCAGAATCTTTGGTAGGATCTCCGTTTTTAATGTTCCACTTTTCAGGAAAACAAATAAATTCGGCTTCATTTTTGGCTGCTTCTTTGGCAAGTTTGTATGCTTTCTCAATGTTTTTTTGTTTTGTTTCTTCTTTCAGAATCTGTATCGCGGCTACCCTTACTTTCATTTCTTAAAACCACCAGGGCGCGTACCTTTTAACAATTAAACGATAGTCTTATAGATATTTTCCCCACTTAAGTTAAAAACAATTCACTTCCTATGATATTTTCAGTGAAAATCATATGAAAATGATTTTAATATACGGAGGCTTCACCTTGAAAGACTTGCTAATGGAGATTGTGAATTATGGGCAAGACTTGGGTGCTGAATTTGTAGAGGCTAGAGAACAGGATTCAGACGCAACTGTTTTTCATATAGAAGATGGAAGAGTGGAATCTATTAAACAAGGCATCGAATCCGGTTTTGCTATCCGGGTTCTGGCTCGTGGCAGTTGGGGCTTCGCCACTGTAAATGCTCAGTCCGAATTAAGAGAAGCAACAGAGAACGCTGTTAAAATGGCAATCATCACGAGTAGACGCATTAGAGAACCGGTAAACCTCTCAGAAAGCGAAGTAGTGGAAGACCGAGTAATATTAAAACCGGATATAAATCCTAAAGATATTCACATTGAAGAAAAATTAAAACTATTTTCTAGGCTTAATGATTATGTTCTAAACTATGATAAGATTATTCGCAGCTGCACCATAGATTATGCTGACATCACCGGGAAGAAATGGTACGTCAATAGTGAGGGAACTGTAATCGAGCAGGATGTTCTATACGTTTGGAGTAGAATATTCGCAACTGCTCGAAAAGGTGAAGTGTTCGCTTCAAATAGAGAAGAATTAGGATCCACTAAAGGATTTGGCTTCTTGAAAGAAACTTCTGCCGAGACTATTGGTGAGCGTCTCGCTGAGCGTCTAATAAAACAGATTAAAGCCAAGACGCCGAAGGGTGGTTCGTTTCCCGTTGTTCTGGGATCAGATGTAACTGGCACATTTGCTCATGAAGCATTTGGTCATCTTGCGGAGGCGGACCTCACCATTTCGGGGAGTGTTCTTGCAAAAAAATTGGGAACGCGTATCGCATCGCCTCTTGTGACCATTTATGACGATGGTACTATTGAGAGGGGATTTGGTAGCTTCAAATACGATGATGAGGGAGTAAAATCTCAGAAAACGGTTCTTTTGAAGGATGGTTATGTGGTTGGATTAATGTATGATAGGGAACACTCGGCCAAAATGCAGAAACTTGAGAATTTAATGGTGCCCACTGAGATGATCGCCCAGTTTAATGCAAAGCCAACCGGGAATGCGCGTGCCGAGGATTTTCGTTCTCCTCCCTTAATAAGAATGAGAAATACTTACATTATTCCTCGAGACTATAATTTTGAAGAACTTCTCGAAGACATTAATTTTGGATACTATCTGGTTAGCTTTAGGGGAGGTCAAGCTAATCTTGACGGGACCTTTCAAGTTGGAATTCAAGAAGCTTATGAAGTTGTTAATGGTGAACTGGGTGAACCAGTAAGAAATGTTTCAATAAGTGGAAACACTTTAGAAACACTACGGCAGGTGGATGCTGTGGGAAAGGATTTTGAACTGCGTAGCGGACGTTGTGGAAAGGGGCAAGTGGCCTACGTCTCTGATGGAGGTCCTCCCATTAGGGTTAGGAATCTTATTGTAGGAGGAGCGGATTGAATGAGTGAAATTTTGGGCAGTGTAGAGGGTTTGATTCCTCTGGCGGAGCGAATGGGTGCGGATGAGGTAGAAGTGTATGTTGCGTCTGGTAAGTCGTTTGAAATAGAGGTTAGACTTGGGCAGATAACTAGCAGTCATAGTATATTTGACAGTGGGATTGGAGTTCGAGCAGTTATCAATAAAGCTGTTGGTTTTGGTTTCTGTAATAGTTTGGAAAAAAAGAAATTGGAAGAAATCACTGAAAAAGCAATACAGATAGCTAGGTCTGGTAAACCAGATAGTAATTGGTCTGAACTTCCTTATCCTAGTTCTTTTCCAGTAGTTAGAGGGATATACGATAAGAGAATAATAGAGCTCTCGGTTGAAGACATGGTTGAGATAACTGGTAGGATGCTCCAAGCGGCCAGTGAGTATGATAGGAGAGTAATGCCATTTTGGGGCGGAGTGGGTTCTGGATATGCGGTGCGTGGTATTATAAATAATCACGGGGTGGAGGTGTCTGAAAAAGGCACGATGATAGGGTGTGTGATGGGTACTATTGCGCGAGAGGGTTATCAGGTTACGCCTGAGTGTAGTGAGTCTGATTATAAGCGTTCATTAAATATTAATCCCGAGAATGTTGGTCGTGAGGCAGCTCGTCAGGCAATTGATTCTCTTAGGCCTAAAAAAGTGGAGACTGGGGTTTATCCGGTTATATTGGCTCAGGACGCTTTAACCAGCCTTTTAACTTATACTTTGGTTCCAACTATAAGCGGTGATAATATTATTCGGGATAAATCGGCTTATAAGGATAAAATAGGTACTTTGGTTGCTTCTGAAATTTTGACTATTGAAGATGATGGAGTGATGGAAAGAGGACTTAGCACATGTGCTTTTGATGGCGAAGGTACCTCCAGTCAAAAAACTATAATTATTCAAAATGGAATTCTGAAAAGTTTTATTTTTGATAACTATTTCGGAAGAAGGGCAGGAGCCAAATCAACGGGAAACGCTAAGAGAGGGGGTTATGCGGCAACGCCTAGTATAAGTCCAACAAACCTATATGTCAAAGAGGGTGATAAAAATCCCGATAAAATGGTTTCCGAAATAGATGATGGATTTTTTATTCGTGATTTACAAGGCGCTCATTCAAGTAATTCAGAGTCCGGTGAGGTAAGTGTTGTAGCAACTCCTTGTTGGAAAATTGAAAAAGGCGAAATAAAAAATCCAATTAAAGGAGCTATGCTAGCTGGTAACATCTATAATATGCTTAAAGACATAAAATGCATTGGTAACAATATTAGACAACTTGCCTACTTAGTAGCGCCTTGGATTAGCTTCGAAAAAGTAAGAATTGTAGGAGAAACTTGAACTTTAACAAAATGGTGTCCTTATTGTAATAATTATTACATCATTCTTCGTTTCCATTGGGGAATATTGGACAGTAATTCAACTTTATCTGTGGGACTTAGGGGTTGCTGTGGGGAAGTGGATCTTAGTTTTGCAGCAAACTGATCCATCTCGTAGTAAACTGGGTGATAAAGAACTAGAGATTGTAAAGCTTTTTTGGTAGCCTGAATTCTGTCTGTGACTTCCTCTGCTGGTAAACTTCCTCCACAGATTTGTTCTAATTCATTCAATAGGCTAATCACTTCACTAGTGGGTATGGCGGAGGTTCCTAATTCTGAAACCGGTTCTAATGTTTCAGCTTGAATGTTTAGCTGCTTTATCACAGGTTCTGGTTCTGTGGTGGTTACATGTGCTGGCATCTCCTTTGTTTTTTGTATAGGTATAGGAGAGGGGGTAGGTTGAGTTGATGTTTCGGGAACTTCTTGGTCTTCTATTTTTATTTCTGTTAGATCAGATTCGCTAGTTTTGAGTGATTGTGTTATTCCATCTGTTGATTTTGGTGTCGGAATTGGTGGTGGTTTTGGAGTTAGGGGAGTTGGTAATTCTGTCATTATCGTTTTTTCTTTTTCTGGAGTTATCGTTAATTTTTCAATATTCGAGGATAGTTCGAGTAGGTCTTGCCGGAGTTTACCAAGTTGAAGCATAAAATCTCTAATAGAATCAACAACATCCTTTAGTTTAACTTTTATATTTTCTAATACTTCTTTTGAAGACATTCTCACTCACCAAATTATTCAAAATATTCTATTAAAATTATAGTGCATTCTTCTACTTAAAAGTTACAAAAAACTTTACATTAATAATTTATAATCCCGAATTATTATCAATTTAGAATTATCTAACATTTAAAAAAGGTGTATTTCTAAAATCAAAAACTGGAATAACTAGAATACAGAGCTGATTAAAACTGGGGTGCATACATTGCCAGAAGCTATTAATAAAGGAGTCAACTATGAAATTCATCTGGATAAAATAATAATTATTGATGAGGATAAACAAGTCGAAGTTCCGTTATCTAAAATCAGTTGTGGATTTTTTGCACTCAATACTATTTATATCGAAGTGGAGAATCCAGAAGATTCTGAAAAAAAGTATATACCTATTACATTTTGAAAACAGGTGATCTCGGAGAACTCTACCAATGTTTAATAGATTTAGATATTGACATTATAAGAATCTATACTCGTTAACATGTATCTCTCCTATTAGTTTTAAGGAAGAACCTATAGTTTTAAGATTTTAGTAAAATACTTATAAACAAAAAATTTTTGAGCTTTACTCAATTCCCCACCTTTTGTAGAGATTATGTTTTAATTTTAATAAATCTAAAATTTTTCCTACTACAAAATTTACCAGATCTTCCAAATTTTTCGGTTTATGATAAAATCCGGGCATTGCGGGGAGAATTACCGCACCCGCCATCTTAGTTTTAACCAAATTTTCCAAGTTAGGTAAGCTTAGCGGTGTTTCTCGAGGAACTAGGATAAGTGGTCTATTTTCTTTTAGTGTGCAGTTCGCGGCTCTTCGAATCAGATTATCAGAATATCCTTGTGCAACAGCGGCTAGGGTAGACATGGAGCACGGAACAATAACCATACCATCAATAGGGAAAGAACCACTAGCTATACTTGCGGTAAGATCAGAGTTATCAAATTTTTTGAATGCGAGGTTGGAAAAATCCTTCCAGGTAATATCCGTTTCTAGTTCAATAATCTTCTTGGCAGTCTCAGAAATAATGAGGAAAACTTCAATGTTTAGATTTTTTAGCTCCTTTAACAAATTATAAGCGTATATTACACCGCTGGCTCCCGTAACTGCTATTATTATCCGCAAAAAGGATCACCTTGAAACCCATTTAGGACAAATGTTACATATATTTTTAGTACTAATTATAAATAAAGCTTAAAGGAGGCTCTAAATGTCGTCTAAACTATCGGATTATGACTTAAAGTCAAAAACTAGATCCAGAATTGTGGAAAAAATTAACACCAAAAGTCAATTTTTCTACTCGGCGAAAATTAGCAGAGATAATGCTCAAAGGATAGCTAATTCTAATAAGTTGAAAGTTTTTGGTAAGGGTAATGTAGAAGTTTCTGCAATAAGCTTATTTTACGAACCTTATATTTTAGCAGAAGGAAAAGCTGACCTGGATTATATTAGGAAAAAAGACTACGAGTTTTACGTCGATGAAACAGTTCACAGCATAAGTGTTGGTAATATTATCATCAAACCTGTAAAGGCAGATGTGGGTAGAAAAATTAAGATACCGGGAGTGGAAAGAATAAACCTAACGAGAGGGGCAAAGTGGTTCTTTAATCCAATGGGAGGCGCCCAATCTTTAGATTTCCTTCCAAGTGCTGGAAAGTCAAAGGTCACCTCAAGCTGGTTAAAACAGCACAAAAAAGAATTAGTAGACCCCTCAATTACTCTTAACGAGATTGCTAAAACGTTAAAGAATTCTCTAATGGCAAAACCTACAGACTCTGATAGAATATTGAGCATAAATTCTAAAATCGACTTGACCACATTTTATATGCCCGCCTACTACATCACCTATAAAAAGGGAGAACAAACTAGAGCTGCGCGAATAGATGCAATTATAGGCAAGATCAATTATTAAATGGAGTTCGAGATTGATAAACAATTTTAGTAATTTAAGTGTTTTTAACAATAAATTAAATCGTTAGTACTAGAGCGCAGAGAGCAAGTGCTATAGCTGTACTTATCGGATTGAGTAGGTTATCATTTATGGGGGGTGTGAAGTAGTCTAGAACAACAAAGATGCCTGCCACGATTAGTGAGGTTACTGGGAAGAATCCTTTAAAATAATACAATGTTCCTAATGTGATTAGAAAGGCTACAACTCCTCCTGCAATAAGCCCTTCAAAGGATTTAACATTTCCTCCAACTTCATAATGATGTTTGCCCCACTCATAGCCTACTATTGCTGCTGCGGCGTCGGCAACTCCTGCTACAACTATTGAAATAATCATTATATAAGCGGGAAACAAAAATATCAGAATTGTCGCTGCTAAAACAAAGTAGAAGTATGCTGCTACTCTGTTTTTTTCATTTGGTTTAATGATTCTATTAACCATAATTTTAAGAGGAAAATCTGGATCCCTTAGCCTCCAAACCTCAACAATAGCAAATAGTACTAGAGTTGAGATGGAAAGCGTGGCTGCAGGTAACCAGCCAGCTCCCAGGTATAAGATAGCGAAAATGAAAACCAACATATGGAAGGTTTTTCTACGTATATTGAGAATGTTCACTTTAGATGCCCCGCTACACTATGGGTTCTCTAGGTTGAAGGGTATTTATGCATATCGGAATTAACTTTCTGATCTTCACGACGCATGTATAAACTATGTATAAAATTCGACTTTTAGCGATTATTAATTTTATGAATTGTTAAAAATTAATTATAAAATATAAAAAAATAAATACTTTTAATCTTATCTTAGAAATAATTATTTACTTATAACAATAATATATCTTAAAAAATTGGTTTAGGAATATAAAAGTTAAAAATATAACCTTTATGTACCTAAAAAGATATTGTAAATGTGAAAGATTTCCACATTTATCGGAGGTAAAACAGACTTGCACGACGAGGAGAAAAGTGGAGAACACCGGAAAGAAAAATACAAAGAAGTAAAAGAGGGTTTAACCCCCGTTCCTAAAGAAACCTTAAAACTTACAGAGGAGGAATTAACCCTCTTAACTATTATCGGAAAAGGAAGAAAAATATTTGAAAACTTGTACAACGAATTCAACGCTCCGCGTAAGGCTCTGGGAAAACTACCATTATCAAAAGAGGAACTTCACAAAATTTTAGAAGACCTAAAAAACAAAGAACTCGTAAGTCGCACAGAAGTATGGAGCACCACCGAAAAAGCCGAAGACTATCTATAATTTTTCTCTCAAAGAAAATGCAAATAAAAATGTATATTTTTTAAATGACCCTAACCTATATTTAATTCTTCTATCCGCTTAGTAATCTTTCTTTTAAGGAAGCCTTAAAAATAATAATGTTTGTATGTATTTAGCTCATGGAAATCGATCTGGCTTTTTACACCTCCTTTTTCCGAAAAAGGATCTATTTTTAGTTCTTTTCTCCCGTGATGAACGCCAATAAAATAAGAAGGCGAATTAAATCATCTTTCAGCAATTAGAGCCTTATTATCCGTCTCTTAATCACAACAGCTAAATACATACTAATATTTTAGTTTTAAAATTTGGGCCTATTATTGCTCCTCTTTATTTTCATGCAATTTTTTGATGTAATATTCTAATGTTCTGTCTGTGGCCTCTTTAGGTGATATTTTTCCTTCTTTCAATTTGTTCAAAATTTCTTCCGCTTCACTACGAACAAATTTTCCTTCTTTTCCCTTTGTACCCACTATTTTGTCAAGCTTAGGTAAAAATTCTTGAAAAGCGTCTCTATTTCCAGTCCACCATAAAATAGAGCCGTAAGAGTCAACAAAAGCATCTTTAATTTCTTTAAGAACATCTTTTACATCATCTTCAGTGTCACTATACGATACAAATATCAAATGTTCAGAGGGCATCGATACAAATTTTTTATCACTAAAGATAACACTTTCTAATTCTTTCCCGCTAATGTTTCTACCAAAATCACTTAAGGCGCTTAAGAATCCAGAAACTAAATCCTCATCAGTTTCCAAACTCCCATATTTCCGGTGAAGA
>NZ_JBRAKS010000022.1:0-20780 GCF_052745115.1 Candidatus Jordarchaeum sp. | reverse complement strand
ATAATATCCTAACTTTTAGATAAAAAAATATGTTAAAATATTGATAAAAATCTAATATAATTCAACATTATTTAGGATTTAAAATTTCTTAGAACAGATTAAAATAAGTAAAATGGATATTGTCAGATGGTGAAAAACGTTTGAACCACAAAAAACCTGAGAAGTGTGCAGTTATTAATTGTGGAAAAATTCTCAGTGAAGGAAATTATGCAACTATTGGAGAAAAAAAGTACTGCAAGGAGTGCGCAGTTCTGATAGCCCAAGAAGAAATAAGACTACTCTCTAATCCATACACCAGTCTAGTGACCCAAAAAAGAACGGAAAATACTAGGTAAGAGGGGATTATACTGGAAAAGATTGCGGAAGGAGTTTACAAGATTAAACTAAATCTACCCTTTACTTGGACACCCGAGATGAACGTTTACATTATTATGGGAGATGAAATCGCTCTAATAGATACGGGGCCCGGTGATCCAAAATCATTACAAACCATATCAGACTCATTAAATGATATTGGCCTGGAACTCAAAGATATTGATAAAATTATTAACACCCATGAACATGTGGAACACTTTGCTGGAGATGAGGAAATAAAGAAGACTTCAGGAGCTCTGGTTTCCGCTCATAAAAAGGCTGCAAACATCATCCAAAACTTCACCAAATACGTATCCGAGTTATTCAACGCCATTCGGGGAGCAGAGCTCGAGCCCAGAATGAAGGCTGTGGCTGAGAGGTATTTATCCTTCCAATCCTCAATAAATTCCTCAAAGGTCGAGAAACCACTTAGAAATGGCGATGTTGTGGATCTCGGACCATTTGTATTTGATGTGATTCACACGCCGGGTCATGCGCCGGGTCATGTCTGTTTTTATGATGAGAAGAGAAAAATCTTATTTTCCGGAGACCATGTTCTCGGAGTAGGAACTCCTTTTGTGGGGTACGGTATAACCGATTTGCTCATCGATAGGGTGGCAAATAAACTAGGTATCAAAAAAGTTGAACATGGAAATATGACGGACTACCTCAATTCCCTTGAACACATATTAACTTTAGATATAAAAACGATACTACCGGCACACGGCCCAATAATTACTGAACCCTATAGAAAAATTAGGGATGATTTGGATAGAAAACTTTTGAGAGAGCAGATGATTTTGAAAGCCTTGGAAAGGGGCGAGGATACTTTAGAAGGGTTAACTCAGAAGGCTTATGGTTCATTTCAGTTAGACTACTTGTTGAAGGGATCAACCCTAGCATATATTGACAGGCTATTAGAATTGAGAAAAATTGAGAAAGTGGAGAGAGGAAAGGAAACATATTACAGGTTAATCAATAGATAGGAATCTAAGAATTGAGAAAAATCCTTATTAGTGGATTATTTTTAGTTTTGCTTATAAAAATTTTAATAAGGGTTAGAAGTCGCAGAGAGGAGAATCCAGATGAGAAGAATCTTGGACGATATCCACATGTTTACCTTAAGGCTCCCCTTTCCCGCAACCCCTGAGCTGAGTGTTTACTATTTAGAGGGCGGAGAACCAGCCTTAATAGATACGGGATTAGGAGATTTGGGATCCATGAACATTATTTCTTCAGAGCTCCATGAGATTGGACGGAGTTTAGAGGATATCGCAGTGATAATTAATACCCATGAGCATATTGAACACTTTGGGGGGAATAAAAAAATTAAGGACGCCTCTAAGGCCTACGCTATTGCTTCACACAAGGCGGCCCCCATAATTGAGAATTATCATCAGCACATATTGGATATTAAAAGAAATTTAGTTAATGCTGAATTTGAGTTTGAATTGAAGGATATGATAAACAGGTATATGGATTTTCAACTGTTAATTGATGAGTCAAAGGTGGAAAAAAAGGTAGGGGAAGGAGATATCATCAACTTAGGAGGCTACAATCTACTTGTGATCGAGTGTGCGGGCCATGCCCTTGGTCACATTTGTCTATACGACGAGGATAGAAAAATTCTGTTCACAGGAGACCATGTGATTGCAACGGGAACCACATTTGTAGGTTATGGCTGGAGAGAACTTGCCACAAGAAAAATGGTGGACATAGTAGATGTAAGTAATGATAAACCAGATAATATGTCTTTATACCTGGAATCACTGGAGAAGCTACAAGCCCTAGATTTAAAACTAATACTCCCAGCCCATGGTCCTCCAATAACAGATCCTTACAGAAAGCTCAGAGAGGATATAGGAAGAAAGATGAACAGAGAACGCGTATTCTTGGAAGTTTTGAAAAGGCATCAGGAAATAGCTCTTGAGGATTTGACTGCTGAAGCATATAATGTTAATGCAGGTAATTATCTTATGCAAGGAGCGGCCCTTGGATATTTAGAGAGACTAATTAAATTGGGAAAAATCACAGCTAAACTAAAAGACAATAAACTATATTTCAAGATAATAAATCTCTGAAGAATTTTCAATAGAAAAGGTAGTTTTTAAAAGGATTTTTAGAGAGTTTTTATACAAAATTAAAAAAGTTTTTCATACCATTACATGATGAGGTCAGTGCTATGTGCAAGGTTTTTTATGACAGAGGCCTAGTGATTGAGGTTAATAATTTAAAATTTTTATTTGATCCCAAAATGAACGCTGACTTTAATTCTGCGAATTTAGTGCTTGTATCTCATGGTCATAAGGATCATATTTCCGGTCTCGTGGAGGCTAGTAGAGGAATGAGGGTAGGTGCTTCAAGGATAACTCATGAGATAACTAGGTTGGTAAGAGAAAAGAGGGAGAAAAAAGTTTTGGAGAATATTATTTATTTGGAAAGGGAATTTGGAATTAAGACCGAGGAATTTTCTATTGAGGCTTATGATGCAGGTCACTGCATGGGCTCAATGCAGTTTAAGATTGATACCGGGGAGCATTTGATTGGTTACACTGGAGATATTAACTTTTGTGAGAGCGTGACCGAGCGGAAAGCGGATGTAATGGATTGTGACGTTTTAGTAATTGAGGCTACTTTTGGCTCTGAGGAATACGTTTTTCCAGATAGGGAGGAGCTTAACGCTGAGATTTTGGATTATGTGGAAAGAAATGTTTCCAATGGTATTCCCGTTATTTTAACGGGCTATTCATTGGGCAAGTGCCAAGAGTTGACCAGACTAATTTCAAAAGGGTTAGGCTATGATGTTTTGGTTTCTGGACAAATTTTTGACTTTAACAATATATTTGAACGTTACAAGTCGGGATTGGGTAAATATTTACAGATAGATTCGGAGGAAGGAAAAGAAGTTATTGAAGAGGGGGGAGGAGTGATTTTATTACCGCAGTTTAGGTTGACCAAAGATGCTCCTGACAGGTTAGCAAAAAACTTTAATCTTAGCACGCTTCCCAATATTGCTGTTTGTACGGGCTGGGCGATTAATCGCTCCTTCTTTTTCGCTATGCAACAAGCTTACAATGTCGATGCTGCTTTTCCCCTCAGTTCCCATGCAGACTTTAATCAACTCTTGGAATATGTGGCTGCCGTTGAACCATCCCAGGTGTACACCACTTTTGGAAATCCTGTTAACCTTGCAAAACAGATAAGAAAGAAACTTAAAATCAACGCTCAGCCTGTAGTAAACAGAATGCAACAAACCCTTGATATTTATACTGTTGATCAAGAACCTCAAATCGGTACCAAACCCGATAACCAAGAAATTTAAGGAAATAGTAAAACAAAGCAACAAATTGTGTTTTCATAGACTTTTTATATTTTTAAGAAACTATTTTATATTTTGTTTCACTACAATATATATATTACAAATACTAAGAGTATTAAATAGTAACAGATAATGTGAATAAAACAAGTTGGAGAAAGCTCTCTTGAAAAATTCAGATGAGATTTATATCCTTTTGAAGGCTATTTGCGAGATAGCAGCAGAAATATTTTTTTCGATTCATTCAGTGAATAAAGATGTGGCCTCAAAATTAGGGGAATCCTTTGAGAAATACGAATTTGGACATTTAATTAAAGCTTTCAGGGATTCAGCTGAGATGGTGTCAACATTAGTATCATTCTTTGAAGATTATATTAAGGGAATTGTTAAAGGTTTGGAATTTTTTTCTAATCTTGTTTTCGCTCTTGGTATAAAAAATTATTCTAAAATTTTAAGCCAAAAAAATAAGCTGGAGGAATTTATTAAGCCTCAGGAAATCGATTTAGACTTTCTAAAGTTCCAGTTAAGAACCACAGAGGAATTAATTTTTCCTCAATTAGAAAAAATTACAGAAAGGACTCTTGAAAAATTTGAGCATCTCGAGAAACTACCAGGAATCTTGAAATCAGATATACTCGATAAATTTATTGAAGAGATTGAAAAACAAAAAAGAGACTGGAATGAAATTAAAGAAAAATTAAGGCTGTGTTTTATATTCGTGGAAAAAGAGAGAGATTTCTAAAATTATTAATATAATTTCTGAGGTAATTAATGATTTTGTTATATTTGGTGCTAATTTGAGAAATCTTGCAAGCAATTTTAGTTACATTTTTGGTGATGAATTGGAACTTTCCATGAAGAATATACATGAGTTCTCAGAAATTATTAAACAGTTAAAACAAGATTTGGTTATTCTGGTAAACTGTAGAGCGAAGGAAGCCGAATTTATCGTGGATTCCTTCATTCAAATATTAACCATGTTATGGGAAAGCGCTGAAAAAGCTCGTCAAAAATTTCAATCATTTGCAAAGTCAGAAATATCAATAGCAGAGTTAATTCCGCCGAGCTTTTCAATTGAAGATCTCGAGTTCGGATTGGTACAGGCTCACAACCAAGTTCTCCTAGTGGATAGAACTCATAGAAGAGTGGAAGAAAATGTTGAAGCAATGAGGATTGCAGCAGAGTACCTTAATAGCCCAGTTCTAATGGAGCAGTACGAGATTATAGTAAAAGAAATTGAAATTATTAATAAATACTGGCCTAAATATATCCAAAACTTGATAGAATTACAGCAGTTAATACATGAAAAAAGGCATATTAAATTGTAAACAAATTAGAATCGATTAAAAAAGTGTACCAATTCTCAAAAATAAAAACCTCAAGTACGAGAAAACGAATACAGTTAAGATATTGGAGAGATTATTTTGCTAATAAATATTAGTAAAGTGTACGAACTGTTGAAGAATTTTTTTAGTTTAATAATAGAATATCATAATGAGATAATTAGCCTTAATGATAATTTTTCGAAAATGGGGGTAAATCAAGTTGTTAAGTTTCATTCTAGAGAAAAAATTTTTCAAATAGAGGAAAATTCTATTAATTTTACTGAGGGTATGGGATTTATTCTGTTTTACATTGATGATTATATTCAGGGAATTATTAAGTGGTATGAATTTTTCGCAGGATTAGTTAATGCGTTTGGTGAAATTAATTGGGTGAAAGTTCTAAGACACGAGATTAAAATCGAGAATGTAGTTGATCCAGATAAAGTAGATTTGAACATATTTAAATTTCAAATTAATATACTATAAGCTCCACCCTTCCCCAAATTCAAGAATATTTTATAAGAATATCCTCTAAATCAAAGGATATACCAGAAGAGTTTAACGGAATTTATTCTCGAGCTACACTCGAATTCGTAAAAATATCCGGGAACCTAGCTAATGAATGGTTAAAGATCCATGATCAAATTTTATCATATTCGCAACTGTTATTGAATGAAAACAACCTTTCAAAATCCATGGAATTAGTTCTACAATTGATTAATCGACTAATTATCTTCTCCGATACTTTTTACTCCAAGGTCGAGGGTTTCTTAAAATTTAATGATGAACGTTGGGAGAATTTTTATCTGGAGGATTTATGGGAGTTATCAGATCTTTTCAGTGGAATCAAAGAAAAATTAATTGAAACTTTTAGATTTAGAACAAAATCCTATGAATACATATCCAAGTGTTATCTACGAGTTTTAACCTCAATCTGGGAAAATCAAGACTTTGCTATAACGAAACTCTCTGAACTACTGTATTCTGAGAAAAACTTAGATGCAATCTTACCAAGTAAAATTCCTTATGAGGGTCTCCAATTCGGGTTAATGCAGGCGCGTTCGGATTTAGAAGCTTCTATACAAGCTTATGAGAGATTCAAAGAAAATTTGGAAGTATTTAAAGTGCTTGATGCTGTTCTTAAAAATTCCAATATGAAAATTTTCCATGAAGGAATAAGTGTTAGATTAAAAATACAGGAGAAATACTGGCAAAAAATCTTAGAAAACATTATCGAGCTCCAAAAAGAATTAAATTCAATACAATAAATTTGCAATTTAAAAAATTTAGGTTAAAAAATGGTTTTGTATAATTCAATCTTTTTATGATTCCTTTTTTAGGAGGTTTATTTTGATTTCTTTTAACTTTTTTGAGTTTATCACGCCAGCTTGATACACTTCAATGGCGATTGATATTTGTTCGAGTATTTTTCTGTTCTCATATATAAGGTCTTGAGAAATTGTTGGATCTCGTTCTTTCTCCCAGCACTCTACCCAGCAACTTTCTAATTCTGTTGCCAGCTGTTCAGCTTCTTTACTTTCCATTTCTAATAGAAGTTCTTTCAATCTCTCCAAGATAATTTTTTTGCTCACATCTTTTCGCCTTCATTCATAGTTAAGCAAATTTATTTTTTGATCCTTCGAACCCCAAAAAATATTTATTAAACTAAAGCAATCCTTTTGTGAATCCCATCAAATTTTCGTATTAAAAGATAAATAAAGAGTGAAAAAATCTCTGTTAAATTATAAATTTTGGTTTTCAGGATTAAACAAAGATTTGCGTTCTGGTATACACTAGATTCTTAGCTTTCTTTAGATTGACCTTAGTAAATCTGCTATCTTGTCTCCGGTTCGCTTCATTTCGACTAGTATTAGGCCCATGTTTGCGCCAGCCTTGGTGATAGCGGACAGAACTGCCTCGGAGCCCACACCACGGAGAATGGTGTCGCCCTTAGTTCCACTCACAATAACCTTGTCCAGTTCACCACGATCCAGCTCACTCACTGCTCGGTTTCCGATGTTCAGCAGAGCCGCACTCATCGCGGCAATAAGACCTTCATCTGCATCCTTCGGTAACGCAGAAGCCATAACCAAACCATCAGTCCTCACAACAGCAGAAGCCTGCACATCAGGATCAGCGTCTTGCATTGATTTTAAAAGCCCTTCAAGCTCTTCACGCCATTTCTTGGAAATTTTTAACACCTCCAATTATAATTTTTTTAATAGGTTGATTATTTAGTTCGGGGTTTCGAAAGTTAATTTTCAAGTATCTAAGATTGTTAAGGATTTGATTTTACATTGAACGAAGTACGTCTGAAATTTTTTGTGCCGTTCTTTGCATCTCGACTAGTACTAGGCCCATGTTTGCGCCAGCCTTGGTGATAGCGGACAGAACTGCCTCGGAGCCCACACCACGGAGAATGGTGTCGCCCTTAGTTCCACTCACAATAACCTTGTCCAGTTCACCACGATCCAGCTCACTCACTGCTCGGTTTCCGATGTTCAGCAGAGCCGCACTCATCGCGGCAATAAGACCTTCATCTGCATCCTTCGGTAACGCAGAAGCCATAACCAAACCATCAGTCCTCACAACAGCAGAAGCCTGCACATCAGGATCGGCATCTGCCATTGATTTTAAAAGCCCTTCAAGCTCTTCACGCCATTTTTTAGGCATACAATCACCAAACTTTATTTTTTATAATTTTGTTTTGTTCCTACTGATAATGCTATTTCCCACTTGCATTTTTGTGAGATTCGCAATTATTTTAAATGTAATTGCGGTTACATTAATATCAATTAAAATATATTTAAATATGTTACCGTTATATTTTTCCAAGATTCACAAAAGTGGGAAAAGTGGGAATTTTGGTAAATTAATCACATTTTTTGTAGTTTTGTATATTTTTTTATCCGTTAAAGCCTAGAGAAACAATCTAATTTTTACTTTTACACATAATTATCTAAATATGAAGGATATTACTGAATTATGTTAGGGCACCTATTAAAATTAATCAATGCATTTATCATATTTTCTCTTTTTTTACTGTTTTTTAAATCGCAACAAGTTTAAAACAATTTGGGTAGAACAAAATTTTAGAATGAATGTGTTTCAATAATTTGAGGTGTTTGAGTTGACGGTTGAAACAAAAAAGATTAGTTTTTCAACTCAGGGCGAGGTGCAAATCCTAGACCTCACGAACATGATTCAGAAGGCTATCTCTGAATCAAAATCGACAAATGGTATTGTAACAGTCTTTGTACCGGGGGCAACTGGATCGGTTACCACCATTGAGTATGAACCAGGATTACTAATAGATTTTCCCCGAATTCTGGAAAGAATTTCACCCAAGAGCATGGATTATGAACATGAGCTTAGATGGCATGATGGAAACGGTCACAGTCACTGTAGAGCATCAGTACTAGGACCAAGTTTAACAGTACCCTTTAATCATAAAAAACTATTATTAGGAACTTGGCAGCAGATTGTGTTTGTAGAATTGGACGTTCGCCCTCGAAACAGGACAGTAATTCTCCAAATTATGGGAGAATAAAGAATAACGTGAAAATTGTAACAATAGGTCAATAGTACCGGGTTATTTAAAAAATAGTATATAGAGGGTTTAAGAGTTTTTGAAGCTATTCGATTTTAATTGATCTTTTTTCTCTGCCTTCTTTCTTTGGTAACCTTAGTTCCAGTATCCCGTTTTTGTAGGTTGCTTTTGCTTTATCTGGAATAACTTCTACCGGTAGTTTAAAGGAGCGATAGAATTTTTTATATCTTCTCTCTTTACGTATATATTCCATTTCTTTTTCTGTCTCTTCTTTTTCTATTCCAATTTCAGCAGAGATTTCCACCCTGTCTTCTGTAGCATTAATGTTTATATCCTCTTTCCTTACTCCAGGGATCTCGGCTATGATAGTAATATCGTTATCGGTTTCCTGTATATCCGCGTATATGCTTCTGACAGTGGGAGATGGAGGTCCAAAGCGTAGAGATCCGAACGGGCTAAAATCAATAGCAAATGGTTTAGGATACCTATCCCAAAATCTTCTCATCATGCGGTACATCCATCTTTCAAATTCGTCTTCTGGTTCTCGATCCCAAGACATAAATTTATATCCTCCTCGTTTTGAATTAGATTGACTACGTTTATACCCTATTAGAGGGCATATCAAGAGATTATTTAAATTTTATCAACTTTATTTATAATCCAAAAATTAGTATAAGCAAAAAAATGGAAAAGAACTTGAAGCGATTCTTAAATTGATATTTTCGGTGTAAATTTTATTTATCTCCCTTATTTTGAGTTATTTTTGAGTGGTAAAATCTTCAATGATTTTTTGAATTTCTTTTTTGATTTCAGATATTTTTCTCTCGCCCTCCACAAATGTTGAAAAGTCCATAAACTTGAATATTTTTTGATAATTGTCAGCATTCACTTCGATTACAATCATTTGATAGAAAATACCCTCATAATCAATATAGCAGATATTTCCAATTGGAGAATGTAAACCAACTTCATATTTAGGTTCGATAAGATCTCTTTTAACGAAAATGATGTTTCGATTTGTGAGCACTAGTATCCCATCGTTAAAATCTTCCTCCGTTTGACAAGAACAAGTATCCTTGAAAAGAACCACCTCATCCTCACGAATTATTTTATCGAGTAGTTCTGTGCCTTTCTTATTGATTTCTACCCAGTCAGGCATGTGCAGTCACTCTCGCCAAAAAAGGGAAAACAGAGAAATGTAATATATTTAACGTTTGCCATTTATTAATAATTGTAATCCCTAATTTTCTCTCGAAATTTTTAAAATAAATTAAAAAATCATCAAATTTTTTTATAAAAACTAAATATACTTAATCGGATTTTTATGGCATGTATACCCCGTACAGATATAGAATTAATACTATTTCCGCCACAACTAGAATAAATATGACTTGCCATAGCTTTGGTTTCTGGGGCTGTGTTTCCGGTGATCTAAATACCTTCTTATAGAAGAGGTAACCCACCAGCAGTGCTAATAAAGCTCCCGCTATCTCATCCACAATAACGTGTTGTCTGACAAGAAGTGTGGAAATCATTACCGCTATTGCTATTGGCCAAGATGCCCAGCCGTAGCTTCTTTTTTCCTGCCAGAACGCGAAAGCTATCATAGTTGATATAGCAGCATGCAGACTTGGAAAACAGTTTAGAGGAGTGTCATTTGCATAGACTAACCAGAGTGCCCAGTTGAATGGGCCAGAATTTAACTGAATGGAATTCACCAGCATCCACGTGTAAATGTATTTAGGGTTCACGTAAGACCAGAAGATCCAGTCGAAAAGACTGGTTGGCATCCAGTAGGGTCTAATCATCATAACAGGATAGACGATATAAATCGCGTAAGCTATTAGGTGTATAGCGATCAGTGAAAAAATTAACTGGTTAAAATAAGCTCTTTGGAAAGTGGCATAGTAAAGTAGTGCGAAGAAAACAAAACTGTAAAATACACAAATATAAATAACCACCGCGGGTGGATACAAAGGAATTGCCCAATCAATCGGCGTGAATAAAAAATGTGGCTCGGTTAGACGTATCTCAGACACATAAATGTAAATAATATTTACTAAAAAGTAGACTAGCAGTAATACTATGCTTTTAATAATCCAGCCTTTTCTATCCTGTGCGTTACCCATCTTTATCCACCATAAAAAAATATCTATACTTCTTTCATAAAACTTTATCTACGATTTTGATTTTCAACCAATTTAAACCGATAAAATTAAAAATTTAGGTTCTAACTCGCAAGTTATAAAACTGTGACTTGTCTTAAGATTTATATACTCCTTTTTGAGACTGATTTCCTACTCGTATATTTATTATTAGAGGGAAATTTAATGGCTAAAGCGGATAAATCCTCCCTAAAGAATATTTTGGAACCGAATTCGGTTGCGGTAGTGGGGGCTTCCACCACACCTATGAAAATTGGAAACTCCATGGTTTGGAATCTTGCAAACTTGTATGAAGGCAAAATCTTCCCAGTAAACCCGAAAGTGAAAGGTGAAAAAATTTATGGCTGTGAAGTTTATGCGAGTGTCTCTGAAATACCGGGAGAAGTGGATTTGGCTTGTTTGGTTGTTCCTAGAGAGTTGGTTCCAGAATCCTTAGAAGACTGTGGAAGTAAAGGTGTCAAGGGAGCCATGGTAGCTGCAGCCGGATTTTCGGACTCGGGGGAAGAAGGAAAAAGATTAGAGAAAGAGATGCTGAACCTCGCCCGAAAATACAATATTAGAATTATTGGTCCCAATTCTCAAGGAATTCTTAATATGGCAAAAAAATTGGATACCGCTTTTGCCTTTCACAAAGACATAGTTCCAGGCGGCGTGGCTATAGTTAGTCAAACAGGAACCTTCATCGCTTGTGCAAAGTATTACTCTCAACTGGTGGGTGGGGTCAGTCATATCATAGATTTAGCAAATATGTGTGACATAGACTTTTCAGACACCCTAGAATATTTGGAAAATGATAAAGCTACAAAGGTCATAGCATTACACATAGAGGGAATGAGAGAGGGAAAAAGATTCATGGACACAGCAAAAGAGGTTTCTAAAAAAAAGCCAATCGTGGTTTTGAAATCAGGGAGAAGTGAAATAGGATCAAAAGCAGTTCAAGCTCACACCGGCGCTTTAGCAGGTCGAAATGAGATTAACGAAGCCGCTTTCAAACAAGCGGGTTTAATTCAAGCAAGAGACATTGACGAATGGACAGACATAGCAAAAGGATTCAATATACTACCACCACTCTACGGAAACCGGGTAGTAATTTTGACATTTACCGGCGGCATAGGGGCTTTACTAGTAGATGCTTGCGAAGAATTCGGTTTAGAACTGACCGAACTCTCACCAGAAACTCTGAATACGATTAGGAAAAATTCGGCAGACTGGCTAAAAGTACAGAACCCCGTAGACATGTTCACTGCTTGTCAGAATTTGGGAATGATACCAGCCTACAATCTATTCTTAGAGTCAATTGTTAAAAACGACTCCGTGGACTGTATAATTTTAATAATACCTCACTTTCCAGGTTATGTGGAACCTCGTGACGCTTTCAACAATATTAAAACAAATAAGCCAATAATTGTTACGGGAACCACAGCTGCGATGGATGACGCAGTAATAGAGTGGACAAAAAGTGCCCAAGAGTTAGAAAAAAGAGGCATAGCGGTTTATCCAACACCTAGAAGAGACGCCAGAGTCCTGGCAGCCCTTTACAATTACTACAAAAAAATTAATGTAAAATAGACTCGTGAGATAAGTATATATGTAATTTAAAACTAATGGAGACTTTAATTATAAATTATTATAAGAGACATTCTTATCTGCTATTGAGTACTTACAGGGAATACTTCCAATCGTGAGAGTGTAATTATCTTGAAAATAACAAAATGGTTAATAATTAGGATCATTGCAGTCATTGCCACAGCTATAGTACTAGTCTTTCTCATACAGTATATTGGGTTGGATTTGATCTTATATCTGATTAAAAACCTGAACTTGTACTGGATTATGGTGTTTGTTGGAGTTTACACCTTTACATTTGTTTTAAGAGCTGTCCGCTGGGTATCAATTGTAAAGGCGACAGATCACAACATTAGTGTACCTTATACTATAACCATGTTATGGTCGGGATGGTTTGTTAATGAGGTCACCCCGGCAAAAATTGGAGATTTTGTTAGAATTTATCTATTATATGATAAGGAAAAAGAAATGTCATTGGGAGAGAGCACCTCTACGGTTGCTGTGGAGAGAATTTTTGACATTTTCGCGATGGTATTGTTAGCCTCCATACTATTTGGATTAATAACCCTAAACATTTCAATCCCCGAGGAGTTTAGAAACATTATATTAATAGCGTTTATATTCGGGTTTGTCTTGCTAGGATTCATAATAGCCTTCATTTTTTATGGGGAGAGAATGATTGGATTCACCAAACGCGTCTCTACACGCCTTTATGAAAAGCTGGCGTTATTTGTAATTGGATTTAATTCAGGCATGAGTAGACTGTACCGTAAACCTAAGATGTTGGCTATAGTAGCTTTAATATCTATTCCAATATGGCTACTCGATGCAACCTCAATTGTTTTCATAACCCGCAGCATAGGATTCTTTCTACCAATAGAGATTTGCCTTTTAGCCGCTATTATAGGATTTTTTTCAAAATTACTTCCCTTATTGCCAGGTGGATTTCTAATCTATGAGTTCAGTGTTGGTTTCATACTCTCCATGGCAGGTACTTTCAGCTTAAGTGCTGGCCCCTTAAGCTTTGCTTTTCCCCTCAACTTAGGCTTCGCACTATTTCTACCTTTGACCTTAGGGGTTGCCTTCGCTCTGCTTGATCACATCGTCAGATTTGCCTACTGTTCTGTGACAGGCATTCCCTCAATTATATATAATGGTGTGGGAATGAAGTTCTTATCACGTAAGCAGGCCAAAGCGGAAATTAGTGATCAAACCAAAACTTGAATAATAAAATGTCAGCTAGTCGGAAGCTGGAGGTTAAGGTGTGAAAAAACACAGAATAACGGTTCTAATTCCCTGTTATAATGAAGAAGGCAGTATACTTGAAGTCATAGATATGGTTAAAAAAGTGGATCTGAGTTACCCAAAAGAGATTATAGTTGTGGATGATGGATCTGAGGACAATTCCGTAGAAAAAGTAAAAACTCAAACTGGCGTTAGGTTATTGCAACATGAGAAAAATCAGGGGAAGGGGAAGGCAATTCAAACCGGGCTTCAAAATGCAACCGGAGATATAATTGTCATACAAGACGCTGACCTAGAATATTTCCCAAAAGACATACCCTTAATACTAGAACCTCTTATAGAAGGAAAAGCTGGTGTAGTATTCGGTTCAAGATTTCTAGGCAAGGCTGACGGCATGTCTATTTCCCACAGTTTTGGAAACAAGGTTCTCTCCTGGGCTACCCGCGTTTTATATGGAAATTCAATCACAGATATGATGACGGGATACAAAGCTTTCTTCAAAGGCGACCTAGAAGGGGTTACCTTGAAATCCAAGGGCTTCGAATTCGAACCAGAAATAGTCACAAAATTACTTAAAAAAGGTAAAAAAATTATGGAGGTACCAATCTCCTATTCTTATCGAAGAAAGGGCAAAGCCAAAATAGGGTGGAAAGATGGGGTAATCTGCCTCTGGTGGCTCATAAAAGGCAAATTCTCAAAATAGCCTTTTTTTAATAATTATCAGGGTTGCAAATTCATTTTATATCTATTTTTTAAGCTTGGAAATTACAGAAGAATTTTTATGTAAGAATGACATTTTAAAGTACGTTTTCAGGTGAGTGGTATGATGGAGTGGCTGCGTTCCAGATTGGATTGGGTAATTACTATAATTATCGTTGTGAACGGAATTAGAGGAATACTCTCAGCCTTCCCTGTGCCATTGACATGGGACGAGGCAGCGTATGTAAATCTGGCAAATGATTTTTACTATTTCGGCTTTATTTGTTACCAACCTTTGCAAGTGTTGCTAGACTTTGCAAGAGTTCCTTTATTAACATATATCATCTATTTAGCGTATCTGATTACCACACCGAACATAATAGTTGCCCAGATACTAACTTACCTGATATCTCTGGCAGGAATATACGCAGTTTATCTGTTGGGAAAGGAAATATATAGTAAGACAGTGGGTAAATTTTCCGCCCTAGCCCTAAGTTGTGGCCTCACTTTTTTCGTCATATTTTGGGGTGTCTTGAGCGAAGTGCCCTATATAGTTTTTTCATCCCTATTTCTTTTGTTTATAATCAGAGCTCAAAAAAATCCCAAGTATTATATGCCTGCGGGGGTTTCGTTAACTTTATGCTTTCTATCCAGGTATCCGGGAGCACTCATTTTGCTCGTGGGTTTAGCGTTCATATTCTTATCCAAAAATGTTAAAAAAACACTGAAGTCGCCCTGGTTTTATTTGGGAATAATTTTTGCCTTCCTCACAGTCCTTCCTTGGTTGTATTTCAGCAAGATAAACACCGGAGAATGGCTTGGACTTTTGAGAACCTTTTTTGCTTCAACACAAACCTGGAACAGAATGCTGTATGTTAACCCATTCGCCCCCCCAAATCCACTACAAATTATTTCATTTTATCTAGAATCAGCAGTATACGCAGTAATCCCAATTTTCACACCTGCTTTTCTGTTTCCATATTTTTATATCGCATCGAAAACTGAGAAAAGCAGTATCGGAGGGAAAACCTTACTATTTTGGATACTCTCAAACATATTAGTCTATTTTCTTCTAATGCCCAACTCAAGACTTGTGGACTTCTTTAGGTACAATCAAACCTCTCTACCCGCTTTTTGTGTCCTTATAGGGTTTGGTTTAGCCATACTTCTTACAGAGGAGTTCAGAGATAGAAAAAATGTCATAAACACAGTAGGCAGAAGTATTTTAAAAAACAAAAAGAACATCGCACTTTTACTACTAATACTAAACATTTCAGGAGGCTTTATAGGAGTCTTTATGGTTCGCACTAATCCAGAGGTGGCACAGCCTCTACCAGTATATGATTATTTGAAATACACTTCTTATCCTTGGCAGATAATACTCACCAACGTGTATCCGATGGCCACACATTATACCGATAGACTTTGCATATGGATACCAGATATTCCATCATGGCTTGATGCTTGGGCGCAAAGCGGACATGTGCGTGCAATATTCGTGAGTCTCTTTAACTACGTGCCAGTAACGACTCTTATACACTTACAGACTAGTCCACTCTACGAACCAGAATTGGTGCTTTATCAAAATGGATTTCCCTGCATGATAGTTTACAGAGTTGTACCATAAAAAAGCAGAAGAATCAAATATCTATCCTTAAAATTGTGTAAAAAGCTACTAGATTATACCTGCGTCTAAGAGTATTTTTGTGTGGTCAAATGCCAACTTTATTTTTTTAATTTCTTTTATGGGTATACAGATTACGTCTTTGGCATCTGAGTCGGCTCTGAGTTTACCCCCCACCACATCACAGATGTACGCTATACTAATAACATGCCCTCTAGGATCCCGCTCTGGATCATCATAAATTCCCGAGAAACGCTCCACTCTCACCTCTAATCCGGTTTCTTCTTTCGCTTCCCGAATCACCGCTTCCTCCACATACTCACCAATTTCCACAAAACCTCCGGGCAAGGCGTAATGGTCTTGGAACGGAGGATTTTTTCGTTTTATCAATACAACACAATCGTCCTTAATTATAATAGCATCAACAGCAATTAGAGGCGTTCTTGGAGCAGTATTTGAAGCCGACATTACAATTACCTCTCATGTTATTAATTAAGAAATGGATTGCTAATCATTTAACAGTTATTTCTAACAATAATCAAGAGTTGAGTTTTTTCGAGAATTTTTAATATGTATAATTTTTTCGGGATTTTCAGTTTGTAGAAACTGAACATATAAACTCAATATCTATTTTAAATCCTTGTTACAGATTGGGCAATATAATAGCTCAGGCACCATTATAATTGCTCCGCATGATGGGCATGTTCTCTTACGGGTCTTTGATGTTTCTGACATAGATTTCATCATTTTCTTCTCTCTTTTGCGGCCGATTTCGCCGTAAAGCTTTTCTGCTTTCTTGTAATGTTCAGCTGCCTCGGGGTGTTGCCTCAAATTTTCGAGTATTAATCCTATTTGGCGGTGCTCAATGGCTAACCTTTTTTTATTCCCCCATTTTTCGAATATCTCTGCTACTTCCTTATGTTTTTCAAGCGCTTCTTCATACCTTTTCATTGTGAATAGAATTATACCGATATTAGACAACGCGGTTGCTTTAGTATCTTCATAACCCGCTTCATTGGCTAATTCCAGAGCCTTTTCAAGCGCATTTAACGCATCCTCTAACTTTTGTTGCCTAAATTTTACATAGCCAATATTCGTAAGGGCCCTAGACTGACCTGGAATATCCTTAGCCTTTTCAGCTATTTCCAAAGCCTTTTGGTGAAGTTCAATAGACTTTTCATAGTCCTTCTCGAGCAATAAACTAAGATTTCCCAAATTTGTGTAATTTCTGGAAATTCCCGGTTTATAATTCAATTCCTCATGAAGCTTAAGGGCTTTCTCAAAATGTTCCTTTGCATTTTTCAGTTTATTTTGATATTGTAGTGATATTCCCAGATAGGTTTCTGACTCCGCCATACCCCTAATATTGCTATCCTTTGTGGAAAGATTTAATGCTTCTTGGAATTTTTTTTCTGCCTGTTTATAATCACCCTTTTTAATTAGCTCTTTTCCTTCGTTAAAAAGACGGGAATCCATTTTCTCACCCATACAAAGCCTTCCTTGTAGACTGTTCATTGTTTCACCGTTACCCTCGGAATAGTTAGTTTGACTTCCTTTTTAAATTATTCCTTAAACACTCTACCTTTAAGCAAGTCCCTGAAAAGACATTAGGTCAGGTAAGCTTTGTTTTGTATTTTATCCATTTCTTATTTTTATCATATTCACCCTGTTCATAAATCTTAAAATCACCCAAACTCTCCAACATTCTGCGAGAGGCAATGTTTTCCTCTCCTACGATAGAATTATACTCCTTAAGTCCTTTCGCCCTAGCTATTTCCAATTTTTTCCGCATAAGCATTTTACCAATTCCTCTGTTCCTAAAATCACTGTGAACTATTGTTGCCGGATATTTAATTTCGGTATCACTAACCAACTGAACTCCACTAAAACCAATGACTCGATTATTAACTACAGAAACCACAGCGATTACATTATCTGATGGTTTTCCATCCAATTCCTTTTTGTAAAATAAAAATGTGGCTTTACGGAGATGTTTTCCAGTGTGGAAACGGAAAAGCTCTTCCACTTCATCCCCGTCCTCAAACCTATAATCTCTTATGAGAATATCAGACATAAAAATACCCTACATCAAATTTTTAAATAGATTTTCTCGTCAGAAGGAATTAATAGTAATTGGAATTGAATTTAGTTTTTATTATATTTCCTAGTGTTACGCTATATAATACTAAAATATTTCAATTCTTTTCTTTCGGTTAAGCTTTTTTATCGATATGACTTAATAATTAATTAGAAATAACTACAAAATGTTGGGAATCTGAGAGGTTGAAGGGTGTTTTGAAATGCGAGTTCCAGCAACAATGGCCACACAAGATCCGGATTCCGCTACAGCCTACATTAGTTTCGATAAAGAAATGGATGAAACAGTAGAATGCTTATCCTCTCGGGAGGACGGAGGCTTTGGAATAGAGGAATTTGTAATAGACTTTGCAGGAAAACTCACCCCATTCCAACACATCGAGGAAATAGTTCAAAAAATTGGGGAAATAGGTTTAACTCCCAGTTTTAATGTTAATATTACACCAAGCGTTCCATCTGGTAGCTATGAGTTCGGTTTTAGAAGAATGGCTATATTCCAAAAAATCATAGAAATAAATTATATTCTGAGAAACGAAACCAACGGAGGAGCAATATACGAGGCTATTCACCCCCTAACAGAATCTCCAAAAGAACTGACAAGAATCGAAATGAACTTCAACATTCTAAAAAACTACATTTTAGAAACTATAGATCCAACAGCAAAACTGAAAGATGTTCAAATCATACCCTTCATAAAGGACCTAACATCCTTATTAAAAATTTCAAATATTATCTCGGAATATTTTAAAGCGTATCCTTCCATGTTAGCTCCACTGGATTATCTGAGAGTATTTCTTGGAAGATCCGATACCGCTCTTTTTACAGGCCTTGTACCATCAACCCTAGCTAGTAAAATAGCTATCTCGGATCTAGCAATTATTAGCGAAGAACTAAACACTCCAATTTTTCCTATTCTTAACGCCGGCTACTTACCATTTAGAGGATTTGTTAACCCCTCAAATCTAAATTCTATCCTAAAAGAATATTCGGGAATAAAAACGATAGCCATCCCCACAAGCCTCAGAAATGATATTGATCGAAAAGAAACCCAAAAAATGGTGGTGCTATTAAAAGACAGACTCCCTACTCAAAAAGTTAAAACCTTCTCAAAAAGAGAGAAAAATGAAATTATTAACATTATAGGCCTATTCACCGAAAAATATTTGGAGACTGTCTGTGAAATCTTTTTCAATTCCAGAATATTTGAGCTAATACCCTCTAGGCGAGAAAAGCAAGTAGCCCCTCAAAACTCAGAAATTAAAAAAAATCAATTATTAATTAAAAATCTTGCCGAATCATGTACAGATAGCAAAGTGGTAAAGTCCCTACTTAAATTAGAGAATCTTAAATTCGAGTCTTATTTGGAGGTTATTCCATTTACGGCCACTCTTTATAGTATAGGACTTCCCCCAGAATTAATTGGAACGGGTAGAGGATTAAACGCAGTAAGCGAATGGAGGAGTGAATCCCTAGAAAGGTTACTTGAAACCTATTATTCCTCCCTTAAGGACTCCTTAGATTTTGCTTCCCGTTTTATATGTATAGACGCTTTTGAAAAGGTTCTACCTAAAAAGGTCTGCGAATTAGTTAGAGAGGATATAAAACAAATAAAGGAGTTTATCGATGTAGACATAAATCCGGACACATCCTATGAAATAGTTGTTAAAATGATTTCAGAATATCTCTCAGCACGCACACTCTCAAAAGGAGACATTAAAAAAGAAGGCCTCATAGAAATTATTCAAGGAGAAAAAATGGTGGATATTGCCCAAAAATTAATTTTGTACTCTGGGAAACTAAGAGGAGCACTAGGATAAAAACCTAAAAAAGAAAAAGTTCCTATTTTTGAAAACGCCCCGCCCACAGTTTCTATTAAGGTAATTTCACGTATTTTGAAACTTCAGTGTCGAATCTCCCCAGTCTTTTAATCTCTTGTATATTATTAGGCGTCAGCTTTCTTTCCTTATTCTCGATTTCAGTTACCATCCTAAATATGGCAGAGTTCACAGGCGCCTCCACTCCTGCCTCTTTTGCTTTTTCCACCACGTAGCCATTCCAGCATCCAATTTCAGTTTTAACGCCTCTCTTATAGTCTAGTAAGGCTCCGGTTTTCACATTAGCGTGAGGAGCATATACTGCGTCTAGAATAGCGGCAACCTGCTTGTATTTCTCCTCGTCTTTGGCTGTAACAATTACCGGATCAACACCTGCAATGGGTTCCATTTTAATTCCCAGAGCTTGAGCCACATCAACTATCTCAGTCATAATCTTTACAACCAGTCTCACAGCCAAATCATCCTTCAATGTTTGACCATAAGTATATCCAGTAACTGCGCCAAGTGCCGACATAGAAGAATTCACCAAGAGCTTAGTCCACAAGTGTCCCCAAATATTTTCGGAAATAACTACAGGTTCCACTTTGCTTAGGATAGTGGATATTACCTTTATTCGTTTAGTATTACTACCATCCAGTTCTCCTATTGTGAAATCGCCTCGAGAGTCCTGAGTCAAGTATCCCGGCCCCTTGTTCTCAGCTCCCCAACCAACAAGTCCTCCTATAGTTCTTTTCTCCCCAATCACTGATGCGATGTAGTCTTCGTTAATCCCGTTTTGAAGACACACCAGCACCGAGTCATCTTTTAATAATTTCTGGGTGGATTTTAAAGCTTCTTCGGTCTGGGTCGCTTTTACCACAAAGAAAATTAAGTCAAATTTCTCCTTAACATTCTCCGGGAGTTTAGCAGAAACCTTAACATTAAGTTCTCCCCGAACTCCATCAATCTTTAAACCGTTGTCCGAAACTTACCCATTTAGGACACCGCCTAAATGGTGTTCGGTT